>CAZCOX010000033.1:0-10512 GCA_964500115.1 uncultured Rhodobacterales bacterium | reverse complement strand
GGCACTTGGATGATCAATCGAAGACCGGCCTCATCTTCGACCACCTCAAGCGAGTTGCCAAATTCGCTGCATATCTGCGCCAGCAACGCAAACTGAACCTGCGCCGGTCTCAGAGCCCCAGCCTCGCCATCAGCACCCTGTTGAAGGTGAGACCAAAGTGCTGGGTCTTGTGTAAAGCTGTCGCCAGATCCAACGCAGATCAGCGACCCGTTGTTCTGCGAAATCGCAACCTCACCGCCGTAAGGAAGCGCTGTTTCGAGGCAAAGCGCCGCAAGGTAGCCCAATTGCACGGTGCAACGCGCCACGTCGTCCTGAACGCGCCACGCGGTCGAGATGCGGGTACCGGCAAACTGGTTCGCCAACACGCGGGCCGCTGTTTGCTGCGGGATCAGCTGGCGGTCGCCCGCGCTTCCAAAGGCGATGCGGAAAAACTGAATGCGGGCCGTGGCGTTATCGCAGCTTTGCTGGATTAGCGACATTTCCGGGCCTTCGGGCGTTGGTTCGCTCATCGCAACAAGCTCAAGCCCGTTCGAAATGGCACCAATTGGGTTGATCAGATCGTGACAAATGCGCGATCCAATCAAAGAGGCCAGTGAAGCGCTGATCGGTTGCTCTATATTCCGGGTCACAACGCAAGGAGCCTTGTCATGTCAGACCTGAACGGATTGCTTGAACCCGGATCGCTGGTGCGCCACCCGGACCAGCCGGACTGGGGCGTCGGGCAGGTGCAATCCAATATCGGTGACCGCATCACCGTTAATTTCCGCGAGGTGGGCAAGGTTGTCATTGATGGATCCCGCATTGGTTTGCTGCCAGTCTTTGAATAGTAAACATCACAACCAAAGGTTGATGAAAGCTTAATTCACATTGAAAACAGTGTTTTTCCTGTGCGCGGCAGCGTCGTTGCGCAGCGCGGGGCGGCTGCTTACATTAGCCCCACCGCGAACACTGTGTGATCCATGCTTGTACAAAATACCGCGCAATACGATGTCGCGCTGGCGTCATCCGAGGCTGACATCCGTGCGGCCCAGGAATTGCGGTATCGCGTTTTTGTAGAAGAATTGGGTTCGGCCGGGCCGGGCGTTGACCACGAAAAACGCATCGAACAGGACACGTTTGACGGGTTTGCAGAGCACCTTATTCTGCGGGACCGATCCGCGCAGAACCATGTGGTCGGGGTCTATCGCCTGTTGCACCAAGACAAAGCGCGCGATGCGGGCGGCTTCTATTCGTCAAATGAATTTGATTTGTCGCCGTTGCTGCTAAGCGAACGCCGGCTGCTGGAACTGGGGCGGTCCTGCCTTCACCCGGATCACCGTGGCGGTGCCGCGCTTTTGGCGCTTTGGCAGGGGTTGGAAGCCTATGTGAAATCCAATGCGATTGACGTCATCTTTGGCGTCGCCAGCTTTCACGGGACAGACGTCGATCAGTTTATTCACGCCGTGTCGCATCTTCAAAACACTTATCTTGCGCCAACACATCTGCGCGCGACGTCGCGCATGGAGTGTCCAATCACGCTTTTACAGCCGGACCAGGTAAACCGAAAAAAAGCGATGCGCGATACGCCTGCGCTGATCAAATCCTACCTGAAACAAGGGGCTGTGGTTGGCGAGGGGATTTATGTGGACCATGATTTCAACACAACGGACGTGTGTCTGATCCTTGAAACAAGCGCGCTCCGGTCAATGCCGTCGCATCCTTTGACTGCGTCAGTGCCATGAACCCGACCTGGGATAGCGACACGCCACAAGAAGAGGTGCAGATCACCCCGGCAGGATGGCTCCGCGTGATATTGCGCGGGTCGGTTTTGGGTCTCGTGACCTTTGGAGGTCTTGGGTTGCTCTTGCTCATGCGCCTGATCGAACGCCCGATATTTGGTGTTGATCGGCCTGTCACACCTTACGTGACACAAACGGTCTGTCGCGCCGCCTTTGTCATCTTGGGCATGCCCCTTGTGGTGCGCGGGCCAAGGTTGAAAGTGCGCGGCGCCGTGGTTGCCAATCATAGCTCATGGCTGGATATCTTCGCATTAAACGCGCGCAAGAACGTCTATTTCGTATCGAAATCCGAAGTGGCGTCCTGGCCCGGGATCGGTTGGCTGGCCCGTGCGACAGGGACTGTTTTTATCCAGCGTGACCCGCGCCAAGTCAAAGCGCAGGTAAGCGAATTTGAAGAACGTTTGAATCACGGGCATCGCTTGCTGTTTTTCCCGGAAGGCACCTCAACCGACGGTATCCGCGTACTGCCGTTCAAACCTGCCTTGTTCGCGGCGTTCTTCTCTGACGCGCTGGCGCATCAGATGCACATGCAGGCGGTCACCGTGTTGTACCACGCACCCGAGGGTCGGGACGCCCGGTTTTATGGGTGGTGGGGTGACATGGGATTTGGCGAACACCTGATCAAAGTTTTGGCGGAGCGAAAGCAGGGCAAGGTTGAATTGATCTACCATCCCCCTGTGCGGGTGGATGCGTTTGCCAATCGAAAATCCTTGGCGAGCTATCTTGAGGCTGAGGTGCGGGGCGCGCATGTGCCGGTGGCGCCGTAGTCTGTGACGCTGCCGCACCACTTGGGCCAACCGTGTTGTTCTGACGGATGAGACCCATAATGCCGAAAAAGATAAAACCGATCTGGATCAGAAACGCCCCTAGGTTGAAGGCCCCCACAAGGCTGATCAGAACAAGGCTGGCGGCGAATATCTTGCTGACGGAATAAAGGCGACCATTGCCGCACGCTTTTCCATATTGGACGAGCGCGAAGCCACCAACATAGATGATCGACCCCAATACACCGCTGGCTCTGAGAATCTCGGGATGTGCGCGCAACGCGTCAAGAAAGGCCTGCATAAGGCGCTCCGGAAAAATCGGTCCGACCTTCCATGAGGCGGAAGGTCGGACCCGCATGCTGAAAAAGTAGCATCACACGCGGATGAGGGCCGCAGGCAACACAGAGTATTGAAAAGGACTTCGCTAAAATAACTTTGGCACCGGTTACCCGTAAAACGCCGCTGTGCTTGGGGGCACACTGTTCGACACCAGGGAGAGGTAAAATGTCGCCCAGTTGCTTTGTTTTGAACTATCCTTTCGCGCTCAGGTTAAATCTTACGTTGGGTAAGCGCAGGTCTGGAATACCTGACCTTTGTGCATTTGGTCTGTGAAAAGGGTGTGAAATGACCGCGTGAAAACGCGTGTTTCTGTGAAGCTCACACGGAAGCCATGCGGTTTCAGGCGTGATGACTCCCGCAAAAACATACGGCGCGAACAGTGTCCGCGCCGTTTGTTTTCAAAAGGTTAGAGGTATCAGCTGTCTTCGTCTGGGCTGTCGTCTTCACCCTGGTCTGCGATCCAGGCTACGGACACAACCTCTTCATCGGCGCCAGTGTCAAAAACCTTTACGCCACCAGCACTCCGAGACCGGAATGAGATACCGTCAACCGGAACGCGAATAGACTGACCTTTGGAGGTGGCAAGCATGATCTGATCATCCATCTCGACCGGGAAGCTGGCGACGATACCGCCGCCGCGCATGGTCTTGTCGATGGCTTGCACGCCTTGTCCGCCGCGTCCACGCACCGGGTAATCATGGCTGGACGACAGTTTGCCCGCGCCTTTGGCCGTAATGGTCAGGATCAGGTTTTCCGCCGCCGACATCTCTGCATAGCGTTCCTGCGGCAGGAGCGCATTGGCGTCACCACCATCTTCGTCGCTATCCACATCCTCCGTCACACCCGCCACAAGGCGGCGTTGTTTGAGGTATGCCGCGCGTTCGTCTGCGGACGCGTCAAAGTGGCGGATGACGGCCATGCTCACGACGCGCGCGTTATCGGGGAGTTTGATCCCGCGAACACCGGTCGAGTCGCGGCCTTTGAAGACACGCACGTCCGTTGTGGGGAAGCGGATCGCCCGACCCGCGTCCGTGACAAGCATCACGTCGTCACTCTCAGACGCAATGCGCGCATTCACGAGTTCCACACCATCTGGCAGCTTCATCGCGATCTTGCCGTTGGACTTAACGTTGGTGAAGTCCGACAGCGCATTGCGGCGCACGTCACCAGCGCTTGTGGCAAAGACGATCTGTAGGTCATCCCATTCTTGTTCATCCCGGTCGACCGGCATGATCGCGGCAATCGAGACGCCGGTCGGGATTGGCAAGATATTCACAATCGCCTTGCCCTTTGCGGTTCGACCACCTTGTGGCAAGCGCCAGGTCTTAAGCTTGTAGGCCATGCCATCGGTTGTGAAGAACAGAAGCTGCGTGTGTGTATTCGCGACAAACAGCGTGGTAACGACATCGTCGTCTTTCGTCTGCATGCCAGACAGACCTTTACCACCGCGTTTCTGCGCGCGGAAATCGGCGAGCGGGGTGCGCTTGATATAGCCGGTCTGGGTGACCGTCACGACCATGTCTTCCCGCTCGATCAGGTCTTCGTCCTCCATGTCGCCTGACCATTCAACGATCTCTGTCCGGCGGGGCACGGCAAACTGGTCTTTCACGGCGCGCATCTCGTCCGAGATGATGCCCATGATGCGGTCGCGGGACGAAAGGATTTCAAGGTATTCCTTGATGTTCTTGGCCAGTTGTTCCAGCTCGTCCGTGACTTCCTTGACGCCAATCTGCGTCAACCGCTGTAGGCGCAGTTCCAAAATGGCGCGGGCCTGAGCCTCGGAGAGGTTGTAGGTGCCATCGTCATTGATCGTGTGTGTCGGATCGTCGATCAGGCGGATATAGTCGGCAATGTCATGCGCAGGCCAACGGCGCGTCATCAGCTTTTCGCGCGCCTCGGCGGCATCGGCAGAAGACCGGATCGTCGCAACAATCTCGTCGACGTTTGACACAGCCACGGCCAAACCACACAGAATGTGGCTGCGCTCCCGCGCTTTGCGCAACAAGTAGGCCGTGCGGCGCGCCACCACCTCTTCGCGGAAATCCACAAATGACGTCAGGAACCGGCGCAGCGTCAGTTGCTCGGGGCGGCCACCATTAAGCGCTAGCATGTTGCAGGCAAAGGACGTCTGCATTGGTGTAAAGCGGTAGAGCTGGTTCAGCACGACTTCCGCGGTCGCATCGCGCTTTAGTTCGATGACAACCCGAACGCCATTGCGGTCGGATTCGTCCTGAACATGTGCAATGCCTTCGATCCGTTTGTCCCGTGCGGCCTCGGCGATGCGCTCGATCATCGTGGCTTTGTTCACCTGATACGGGATCTCATCGATCACGATGGCCCAGCGGTCGCGGCGGATTTCTTCGGTTCGGGTTTTGGCGCGGATGATGACGCTGCCGCGGCCTTCGGTATAGGCTTTGCGGGCACCGGATCGGCCAAGGATCACACCGCCCGTCGGAAAATCCGGGGCAGGGATGTACTCGATCAACTGTTCAGATGACAGATCGGGATCGGCAATCAGCGCGAGCGTGGCATCGATAACCTCGCCAAGGTTATGGGGCGGAATGCGTGTCGCCATACCGACCGCAATGCCTTCCGACCCATTGACGAGGATGTTTGGATAACGGGCGGGCAGGACGGTCGGCTCGGATTCCTTGCCATCGTAGTTGTCCTGAAAATCGACCGTGTCCTTGTCGATGTCATCCAGCAGCGCGCGGGCGACCTTTTCCAACCGGCTTTCGGTATAGCGCATCGCGGCAGGGCTATCACCGTCCATCGATCCAAAGTTGCCTTGCCCCTCGATCAGCGGCACCGACATAGAGAAATCCTGCGCCATCCGCACCAGCGCGTCATAGATCGCGCCGTCGCCGTGCGGGTGATAGTTCGCCATGACCTCACCCACCGGCTTGGCCGATTTGCGGTAAGATTTGTCATGCGTGTAGCCGCTGTCATCCATGTGATAGAGGATGCGGCGGTGCACCGGCTTTAACCCGTCGCGCAGATCAGGGATGGCACGGCTGACAATCACGCTCATCGCGTAATCAAGGTAAGAAGACTTCATCTCGTCGGTGATCGAGATGGATGGGCCATCGTAGCTTGGGCGCTCGGGTGGCATATCTTCTGTATTTTCAGGGGGTTCTGGCGTGTCGCTCACGTGGATTGCCTGCTTTTGCCATGTCTATATCTTGTTAGGGATACGTATATCAGATGCAGGATATAGCCTGCAATCGGAATGGTCAGAAAATAAGCAACGATTGGTTGGCAGCCGAAGGTCCGCGCGGCTAACATGCTGTTTTAATTGAAATTACAGAATTTCTGGTCAAGCATAGAGACATAACAACAAAACATGAGGTTCCGATGACGCAAACAAGTGAAACGGATTTGATGTTGAAAGGCTACGGGCTGACAACGGCGCAGTTGTTTTACCGGATGCCGGATTACCAGAACGTACTAAACACCTTCGTCTGGCAGGATTACGATCTGGCACCCGACCATCCGAAGCTTTTCGAGTTTATCGAGTTCTGGCAGGACAGCATTGAAGGCCCATTGCATTCGGTACAGTTCACCCATCGCAAAATGGTGTCGGCTGGCGAGTGGCGGCATGTGGTGGGGGAACTCACCTACCACTAATTGCCGCAACCCGTTGGTTTGAGTTGCCAAATGCCGATCTTCCCGATTTCATAGGGTTGCGCGAACATCATGCTGTGGAGGTAGGCATGAAGGACACTCCCGAATTGGGTGTGCCTGCGTTGGGCGATGTGACACCAGATGTGCTGAAGACGGCGCTCTCTCGCGGATGGCAGGATCTGAAACGCGCGCCGATCTTTGCCGTGTTTTTTGGCGGGTTCTACGTACTGGCTGGTTGGCTCATTACCTGGATCACACTCAGCACAGGAACAACGTTCTGGCTGGTGCTGGCGGCAATCGGGTTTCCCTTGATCGGGCCATTTGCGGCAGTGGGGTTCTACGACGTCAGTCGACGACTTGAACGGGGAGAACCCCTTGTTATGTCGGAGATTTTTGGCGTCATCCTGAACCAGTCGCGCCGTCAGTTGCCGTCGATCTGCGCGATCATCATTATGGTGTTTCTATTCTGGTTCTTCATTGCCCACATGATCTTTGCCCTGTTTCTGGGGCTTAGCACCATGACCAACGTGTCGTCCTCGATTGACGTCTACCTGACCCCAAACGGGATGATGATGCTGTTGGTGGGTACGATTGTCGGCGCATTGTTTGCAATTTTGCTGTTCAATATCACGGTCATCGCCTTGCCCATGCTGCTTGACCGTGAAGTGGATTTTGTGACCGCAATGATCACGTCTTTTCAGTTCGTGGCGCGCAACCCGGTAATTATGCTAGGGTGGGGGGCGTTTATTGCTGGCATGACGTTTCTGTCGCTTTTGCCGGGTTTTTTAGGGCTGCTAATCTCGCTGCCGCTGTTGGGGCACGCAACTTGGCATCTCTATGACATTTTGACAGACAACCCAGCCCCATCTGCGTCTTAAATCCGGTTGTACACCTGCAGGCGCGCGCGCAGATCATCCGCACGCGCGTCGCCTATTTCCAGTGCAAAAACAAACGCATGCGTTAGGAAAAAGCATGCCGCATCTACGTCGTTTTCCGCGTCTGCCGCCTGCGTGTAGAGATCAACAAGCGCCGTCCGATCATCGCGCGCATGCGCGTCAAGCAACCGCTCATCAAGCTCTGACATCAGCCCTTCGCGCGATGCTTTGCCAAACCGGCGGCTGCCCATTTGTGAAAGCAATGCGTTGGGCCATCCATCGCCGGTGAAAACTGTCCACCGTCGAAACCCGGTGCCTTGCGCCCGCGCTGCATCCCTTCGACGACAAAGATGTCTTCCTCGAACACCTCTTTCCAAAGCGCCGCATTCCTTTGCCGCAGTCCATCGTCCGTTGTCTCAGTCGCATAATAAAGATGCACGTGTTCTTGCGTCTTTTCCGGACCATCGGGGCGCAGGATGATTGCGAATGCATGGTCACGGTGCACGCCCAAAAGCACGTTCGGATAGATCGACAGGTATTCGGCGCCTGCATCCCATTTCGAATCCAGTGCCTCGAAATCTGCAAAGCTCTTGCCAGCGTCGTCTTTCAACTGCCGGTAAACCAGTGTGCCTTGTCCAGAGGTGACGCCCTCAATCTCGATATTGTAGTGGTCTTCTAGCCTCGAATAGCTGTTGAGACCCGGATGGACCCAGGGCAGGTGATAGCTTTCGCAATAGTTTTCGATCGCCAGCTTCCAATTGGTGTTGACGGAAAGCACAAAATGGCTGTCCGCGCCGCCATGATACATCGGTTGTTCGAAGTCTGACCAGCGGTCGATCACGTCGGCCATCGCATCCTCAAACGCGGGTGCCGTGCCTGACAGGTTGATCCAGACAACATCGCGCCAGATATGACTGCGGACTTCGATCAAGCCCAAGGTATTGCGATCCATGTCTTCATGCGTGTTATGGCCCGGCCCACCGACATGAGGTGTTGCCACGAGCTTGCCCTGGGTGCTGTAGCACCAGGAATGATATGGGCAGCGGATCGCGCCTTCGATCTTGCGCGGTGCATCAACGAGGATCATGCCGCGGTGGCGACATATGTTCTGGAACACACGAACCGCCCTGTCCTTGCCGCGAATGAGCAACAGCGGAACACCCAGAAAATTGATCGGAACCGCGTCACCTGCCTCTGGCACTTCGGCAGCGACAGCCAAGCCAGCCCAACCATTATCGAACAACGCCGCGCGCTCTTCTTCAAAACAGGCTGCATCTGTGTAGTGGGCGTTTGGTAATCCGCGCGCTTGTGCAGTGGGTTTCTGAACATCGGCAAGAATTGTATCAATTGCAGTCATTGCGGCCTCCGATTGCACCTTGACCGTCACGTTCCCGCATCAAATCGCACGCAGCGCGCTTGTTCCCGACAAATATGGCGCTGAATCGACCTTGCGGCGCGTCAGTTGAAGGGTTCACCGATACGCAACTGAGTACGGTGATACGGGATCAAATCCGCCTCGTCGCAAAAGCCGGTTGACCGAGCTGCCGACAGGACCTGCGACGTATCCCGGCCAAGGTATTCGTAGACAAGCCGCGCTGCACGCGAGCCGGTTAGGCTCTCGCGCACTGTCCGCACGGTGTAGCCGACCCAGTGATTGTTTTGGAACGATGGAATTTCGGCCAGAAAGTTAAACGATGTCGTCATCGAGTTACGGCGGCTGACAAGCCCCGCAATGCCACCTTCCTGCGCCAACAGTATGCCCCGAAACTCTCGGGTTTTGAGGTCGGTCGAAAGGCCCTGCTGATCCATCGCCTCTTTCGCTTCGAACCCGCGCAAGAAGGTTCCATCATCTTTGCGATAGACAAAGATCAATCCCTGTATGTATTTGACTTCATTCAGGAAACTGCGCCGGGTGAACCGGTAGAACCCGCTTGGAAAGACCCGTTCAGGCAGCTGAGAAACACCAGGTGTCAGGAATTCACGTATCTCTGGGTGGTTCAGTAAAGACGGGCTTTGATCGCCGATATTTTCCAGTGGTTCGAGGATGATCCGCGCGTCAACATCGAAGTATTGGCAGATCCGAAACAGGACATCGGGGCGCGGAAAACTCTCGCCGGTCAGGTAGCGATTGAACTGGGTTCGGTTGATTCCAAGATCACGGCATAGCGCAGAAATAGAAGAGGTGGCGCGTGTCAATTCCCGCAAATTCGCGCCCAGCGTTTCTCTGAGTTCGGATGGCGTGGGCGGGGTCACGGGCTGCGATCTCCATTTATTTCACAACGTATCAGGTCGGGATTGACGGACACCGCAACCTGAGATGGGTCAAACAAAAAAGCAGAGTTCAGACAAGTTCGTGCGAACGCCGCGGCTACTGACGCTACTTAGCTAAAAGTGTGACGCGGATTGGCATCAAGGTCAATCGTCTTTGACACAAGTTTTCAAAGGTCGGTTCAGATTATGCCGTGTCGAACTGCAGCAAAAATTAACAAAGTAAGGTCGTAAGATGGGGAACCTTAGTTATGACATTGCAGAATATGTTTGGTGTTGTGCTGTGGTCAGATACAGCCGCCCAAAAAGCCGTTATTTGGTGTGAGGATCAAGGCGAACTTGCCTTTTACACACCAAACCAAAATACAATTCATGAAGCGCCAGCGCTGGACGCCGGCGAC
Organism: uncultured Rhodobacterales bacterium; assembly: GCA_964500115.1. Taxonomy (GTDB): domain Bacteria; phylum Pseudomonadota; class Alphaproteobacteria; order Rhodobacterales; family Rhodobacteraceae; genus Marivita. The sequence continues at coordinate 463 of CAZCOX010000033.1, read as the reverse complement.
CTTATTCAATTTGACGTCACTGTTCAGAAAAACATGCGCCGCGCCAGCAACCCGCAGTTACTGGAACAGTCGCATTCGCCAAATCTTCCGCAGTCCCTGCGGGACACTCAGGAAGGTGATGAATCGCTTCGCGTAAATACGGAGCGGGATGACACAAACAAGGTTGTGTCGATCTCAGACTACCTTGCTCCGCTGCTTCGCGACCGTGTCGCGATCTTCAGCTGATCCGCTCAAAGCCCGCGTGACAACGCAGCAACGCCGGTGCGCGCGATCTCGGTCAGGCCGAGCGGGCGCATCAGATCGGCAAATGCGTCAACCTTTTCTGGCGTGCCGGTGATCTGAAACACAAAGTTTTCAAGCGTGCTGTCCACGACCTGAGCGCGAAAGATGTCTGCAAGGCGCAGCGCTTCCACGCGCTTGTCGCCTGACCCTTCGACCTTGAGAAGCGCCAGTTCGCGTTCGA
>CAZCOX010000032.1:16426-18983 GCA_964500115.1 uncultured Rhodobacterales bacterium | reverse complement strand
TGCAGATCGAACAGACGGCGCTGGGTTTGAACTACATGGATGTGTACCAACGGTCCGGTGCCTACAGCATGAACCTGCCCAGCCCCTTGGGTTTGGAAGCAGCCGGGACAATCACTGCGATTGGTGACGGCGTTGAAGGCTTCGCCATTGGTGATCGGGTTGCCTATGGCCCGGTTCTCGGCGCCTATGCCACACACCGCAACGCGCCGGCGGCACGTGTTGTGAAAATCCCAGACAGGATTGACGATCAAACGGCTGCCGCTGTGCTGATGAAAGGCACGACTGTCGAGTATCTGCTGAACCGCACGTACGAGATCAAACCCGGCGATAGCGTTTTGTTCTGGGCGGCGTCCGGCGGTGTTGGGCAACTGGCGGGTCAGTGGGGCCATCACCTCGGCGCGACGATGATTGGCGTCACGGCAGGCGAGGAAAACTGCGATGCGATCCTGAAGCTTGGATATACCCATGCCATTGATCGCAAGACGGAAAACGTTGCGGAGCGTGTGAAAGAGATCACCGGTGGCGCGGGCGTGCCTGTTGTGTATGACAGCGTAGGCGCCGCCAGTTTTGAGGCGTCCATCGCCAGCCTGTCGCGCTATGGCATGTTTGTATCTTATGGCGCTACAACAGGAGAGGCACCCGCCGTCGCGCCAAGCTTGTTACAGCACAGCGGATCACTTTATTTCACAAGGCCCACGCTCGCAGACTACATCGCAGAACGCGCCGATCTGGAGCATGCCGCAAACGAGATTTTCAGACTGATCAAGGAAGGCGTGCTGACCGTGAACATCAACCAGACCTATCCTTTGTCAAAGGTCCAAGAAGCACATCACGCACTGGAGGACGCGGCATTGACCGGATCGACGGTTCTGATCCCTTAGCGCGTGCTATTTGGCTCGTTCGATGGCGAGCAGAATACCGGAATTGTCGAGATCGCCTTCACCGGCTTCGACCCCGGCATCAACCATGGATTGATAGGTCTGTGCAAAGGGAAGATGCTGCCCGGCTTTTGCAGCTTGGTCGCGGATCAAATTGAAATCCTTGGCTGATTGCGCAATCCTCCCCAAAGGTCGGAAATCCCGGGCAACCATAAGCGGGCCTTTCGACGACATGACGGCAGATTTGGCGGCACTGTCCTGCAGCAATTCCAAGAACCCGCTTGTCTCCAAACCAAGTGCCTCGGCGAAAACCAAACCCTCGGCCAGTGCCGCACGGTTAAGGCCCAGAACCAGGTTGATCGCCAGTTTCGCGCGGTTCCCCTGCCCGACGTCGCCTTGATAGTAGTGCGCGCGGCCAAGCTTATCGAACAGCGGGGCCAGCTCATCGCAAGATGCTTCGTCGCCACCAAGCAAGAAAACCGCGTTGCCATTGGCGAGGTCCTTGCTTGTTCCGGACAGCGGCGCTTCGATTAAGGTGATGCCCCTAGTCGCCGCTTTTTCGGCAATACCAGGCATTTCATCCGGATCGCAGGTGCTGGTGGAGATGATGGTGCCTCTGGCCCCGTCAGGTGCGGCATCGATGACGGACGCCAATTGGGCGGTATCAAAAACCGCCGACAAGACGACGCCATTGGCCCAGACATCCTCGGGCGTGACGACAACACCACCCAATTCGGCAAACGCCGCGCAGGCCTCCGCGCCCGGGTCGTAGCCCTGAACCGCATAGCCTGCCGCAAGCAGACGCGTCGTCAGGGCGCGCCCGATCAAGCCAAGCCCGAAAAGGCCAACGGTTTCGGTCATTCCGCCGCCTTGATATCTGCCAGCGTGGCAAGCGCCGAATTGGACAGTGGCAGTGTGACCACCTCACCCGTTTCGGCAGAAATATCAGCGGCAGAGTAACACTCCATCACCATGCGCGCATGTTCGGGCGCGACCATGGGCTGCGTATCAAGCAGCACCGCTTCGAGGAAATGAATGGTCTCCGGCCCCATTTGGCCCGCAAACATGTGATCCACATGCTCCCCCGGCATGGTCGACATCGGATATTGCGTGCCATCAGCCACCGTGTTCAGCCAGTTGTCGCGCGATGTGTCGTCCAGGATCAACGCGCCCTCCGTGCCGGTGATCTCGATCCACGTGCCGCAATAATTCGGATAGCTGGGCGGCAGGTTCCAGCCACCGCCGACAACAACCAATGTGCCATCATCCATTGTGACCGTGGACCACATGCAGTCATACGATCCGTTCAACTCCTTCATATAGCCGTACGCACCCTGACTGTAGACCTTCACAGGCTTTGCCGGTTCCAGCAGCCACATGACGAAATCCAGATCGTGGGTCGACTCCATGGCCGCCGGGGAAAGCTTGACCCGGTTCGCGATTTTCTTGCCCAAGTTCCGCGAAAGGTGGCGGCTCACCATCACATTCACAACGTTGCCCAACTTGCCTTCTGCAATGGATTTTTTGGCGTAGGCAATTTTCGAATTGAACCGCTGGGAATACCCGATGGTGAATTTGAGGTTTTTGGCTTTTGCGATGGCGATCAGATCGTCGGCTTCCCAAAGTTCCAGTGCGATGGGTTTTTCCAAAAGCACGTGCTTGCCCGCTTGCAGACAGTC
>CAZCOX010000032.1:0-16326 GCA_964500115.1 uncultured Rhodobacterales bacterium | reverse complement strand
TTGATGACGCTGTGCACCTCGTAAAGCAGCGAATTTCCCGACGCCTGCGCGATCATGTCATGAAACTCTGAATCGAGCTTTTCATACCGGTTCCAACTTGCCGCGCCGCGCATGGCATCGGCCAATTCAGCGATGGTGCGCAGCTGCAAGGATGAAGCATGCATCGCGGCAAGCCCGGCCAATTCCGGCTCGATCGCAATCCGCGCCGTCATCGCCTCATATGGCCCAGTACGCTCGGCCAGTTCAGCAATCCGCGCGTTAAAGGTCGATTTGCGGCTTATGGAAGGGCCGCGCGTCAGAAACGTTCCGCGCCCCACTGTGCGCTCAACACGCCCCTCGACTTCAAGAATAAGCATCGATTTTCGCAACTCGGCGCGGCTGATACCAAGCGTCTGCGCCAGCTCGCGCTCAGACGGAAGCCTGGCGCCATCTTTCATGCCGGATGTCTCGATCCACGTTTTCAATCGCGTCAGAATCTTTGCTTCCATTGTGTTACCAATCGTTCGTTTATGCTATCAGTCACTATGCAGAGCGTGCGCGAAAATTTATTAGAATCAATAACTTCAAATTTTCGACAGCGCACCCGCGTAGCGCTTGAAGTGTCAGGTCTTTTGCAAATGGTCAACCATTCCCCGCGGCAAGTGACGTCATACCTGATCCCGCGGCGACATATGCGCGACGGTCTCGCCGGTTTCGGTGAAGGTGCGCGTCACGTCGCGCGCGCCATAGATCCAAAGGATGGTCAACGGGCCATCCCCGATGTTCTTGAAATAATGTGGCAGGTCGGCTGGAACGAAGGTCGTGTCCATCGCCCCCAGGTGCGAAATCGTGTCACCAATCTTGGCCTCGGCCTTGCCTTCGAGGATCGTCACCTGTTCGGCGCAGTTGTGGCTGTGCAACGGCGCGGCGCACCCAGCCGGAAATCGCGTGGTTCCGGTGGTGAACGGCGTGTCGTCCGCGTTGCCCTTGCCCACCATCAACCGCGTTTCCACGCCATCGCCCCGGCTGAAGGGACTGATCTTTTCATATTCGACCGTCAATCCTGTGCTCATGAGTGTCTCCGATATCCTGGGGTTGGGTGTGAGCGTGGCGGCATCACCAAAGGAGCTTTTGCATGAGCGATCCAACCACACACGTCCCCCATTCCGCGCTGCAAAGCTTCATCGAGCGGGCTTTCACCGCCGTTGGCTTGCCGAACGACGACGCCGCGAAAGCGGCGGGATTGATGGCGCAGGCTGATCTGATCGGGCAAGACGGACACGGCGCGTTTCGCCTGCCGCAATACATTGAACGCATTCGGCAAGGTGGGATGAACATTCATCCCAATTTCAAAGTGATCGAAGACCGCGCGGCAACTGCCCTGATCGATGGCGACAACGGGTTGGGGCATCTTGTGATGCATCACGCCACCGAACTCGCGATGTCCAAGGCTGAAACGACTGGCGTTGCTTGGGTAGGTGCGCGCTTTTCCAACCACGCAGGCCCAGCGTCGCTTTATGCGATGATGCCGATGCGCAAAGGCATGATCGGGTTGTATGTAGCTGTCGGCAGCGCAAACCATCTGCCGCCTTGGGGCGGGACCGAGATGTTGCTGAGCACGAACCCGATTGCGGTCGCGATCCCGTCGGGCAAGCACCCGCCGATTGTACTGGATATGGCCACAACGGTGGCCGCCTATGGCAAGGTCAAGACCGCCGCGCAACGCGGTGAGATGATCCCCGAAGGGTGGATGGTCGACAAAGAAGGCAAGCCGTTGACCGACCCGACAAAAGCGGCCGAAGGGTTTCTTTTGCCAATCGGCGGGCCCAAGGGCTATGGATTGGCGCTGATCTTTGGAATTCTCGCAGGCACGCTCAACGGGGCCGCCTTCGGGCGCGACGTTGTTGATTTCAATGCAGATTCGCGAACCACAACCAACACGGGTCATTTCATTATTGCCCTTGATATCAAGGCCTTTGCTGATCCTGATGCATTCCGGGAAAGCATTGATCGCGTCTGGGACGAGATGAAGTCTTCTCCCAAACTCCCGGGTGTGTCGGACATTCGTTTGCCCGGCGAACGGTTGGACCGAGTGACCCGTGAGAGAACAGAAAGCGGCATCCCAGTCGCCCCTGCGCTGCGCGAGAGACTTGACCAATTGGCTGCCGAACTGGGCATTCCACCTCTTTAAGGCGGCGGGCATCTGACCAAATCCGTCACGCATATGCGAATATCACCATAAACGGGAATGCGAGGCGGCCCGAAAAGCCGCCTCGCCTTTGTTGCGTCACTGAGACGTCAGCTGCTCAACGAGCACCTTGTACGCGCCGTTCTGTTCCTGGCGCATCGCCTCGTATTCGTCGCCACCGATGATATCGACGTTTTCGCCAAGGCGGCCCATCATGCGGGTAAACGTGCGGTCTTCACCAAGCGCTTTGAACGACTCTTCCAGTTTTGCCAGAACAGGCTCTGGCGTGCCTGCCGGTGCAAGCACGACGCGGTGCATGAAGCCGACGTCACCTTCTACACCTACTTCGGCAAGCGTTGGCACATCATCATAGATCCGCTCCGCACCGGCGGTTGCAAGAACACGTACAGCGCCACTTTGGACCTGGCTGGCCAGCGTCGACGGAAAGCCCATTGTCACATCCGCATCCCCAGACAAAAGTGCCTGCATGGCAGGTCCGCCGCCCTGGAACGGCACGAGGTTCCACTGGATATCCAGCGCTTTCATGATTTGCGCCGCTGGCACAAACAGCGCACCCCAGTTGCCGGAATGCGCAAGCTGAATGCCACCCGGGTCGGCTTTGGAGGCTGCAATCAAGTCATCCATGGTCTGGTACGGGCTATCGCCACGCACAACCACGGCAATCGGTGCATAGTTGATGCGCGCCACTGGAACGAAATCTTCGTTCGGGTTGTACGGCAGGTTTTCAACGTGCTGCTGCAACTGGTCGATGTAGTTATGCGTGAACAGAAGCGTATAGCCATCCGCAGCGGCATTCGCCACTTCCTGCGTGCCTTTCTGGCCACCCGCACCCGGCGTCAGACGCACGATCATCGCCTGATCAATATAGGTGGGAATGATCGACGTGATCACCCGCGCGTTCAAGTCATGGCTACCTCCGGCGCCAAGCGGGATCACCATCGTGATCGGCTTTTCCGGGTACTCCGCCTGCACAGCTGCGACGGAAAGGCCCAACGCAAGCCCGGCCCCCATCAGACCCGCAAAGGTCTTTTTCATCAATCCAAACATGTCGTTCTCCCTTTCTCCGCATCGTCGTTATTTTTGGAAAGAACCGGCACGATGCGTCTCGCGGTTCCCCCGTCTCAAACCCGTCACGCCCTGTTGACGGATTGCATGCGTCTCCAAAGCAGATATCCAAACGCCGGGCACAGCGCCAAAACTGCGGCCGCACCCCAACGTTCACCCAAGAAAAAGCCGAACATATCGCCATTGGTCATCGCCACGGTTTGGCCAAACGCGTATTCCAGCGGCGGGCCAAGGATGAAGCCCATGACCATGGGCATCACATCAAATCGCGCGGCTTTGGCAACGATCCCAAATATCCCGAATACAACCAGCATCAGCAGATCGACGGAGTCAGAGCGGAACACAAACGCTCCGGCAAAGGCGAACATGATCACGAGCGGGATCAGGACGGACACTTTGATCGTCACCAGCCGCGAAAAGATCGGGATGCACAGATAACCAATTGCCAAGAACATGATATTCGCAATGATCATCGCGAGCAAAATGGCGAAAACAATTGCGCCTTGTTCCTCGAACAATTGCGGGCCCGGGCGCAGGCCTTGCGCCACGAAAGCTCCTAACAAGATCGCCGTTACGTTATCCCCCGGAATGCCGAGCGTCAGCAAAGGCACCATTGTTGGTCCGTTGACCGAGTTGTTGGCCGCTTCGGCGGCTGCAACACCCTCCAATTCGCCTTCCCCGAATTTCTCGGGCGTTTTGGAAGCATTCTTGGCGGCGGAATAGCCCATCATGGCGGCAACAACCTGCCCAAGCCCCGGGATGATCCCGATCGAGGTGCCAATCACCGTTGAGCGCCCGATGGTGCGGAAACAGCGCCGCAGTTCCGCCATCGTCAACCGTTCGCCCATCACAGCCGCCAATTGGCGTGTCTTTTCGTTTCGCATGACGACCGCCGCAATCTCTGGGATTGCAAAGACGCCGATCAACATCGGCAAAAGCGGGATGCCGGATTTGAGCTCGAACAGCCCAAAGGTGAACCGCTCGACACCACCAAGCGGGTCGGTCCCGATGAACGACAACCAAAGCCCCAACATCATCATTATCAACGCTTTTAGCGGGCTGGAGCCTGACGTCACGGCGATGATGATCAGGCTCATCAACAACACGGCGAACAGTTCTGGTGGCCCGAACTGCATGACCAGAACCGCAATGGGAAAGATCATCAGGATGGTGAAGATGTCACTCGCGGTGTCGCCAAAAACGGACGCGAACAAAGCCATGTCCAGCGCCTTGCGCGACTTGCCTTTCTTGGTCAGCGCATACCCGTCGCGGGATGTGGCCACCGCAGCCCCGGTCCCCGGCATCGACACCAGAATGGCGGGGATCGACCCGCCGAACATGCCGCCCTTGTAGATACCCAGCAAAAACGGGATACCGACCAGAGGATCCAGAAAGAACGAGATCGGCAACAAGATGGCCATCGCCATCAATGTGGTAAAGCCTGGCAAAGCCCCCACAAGCATTCCGCCGAACAGGCCCAGCCCGATCATCAGGAACGTGTCGGCGCGCATGGCCATGCCTGCGCCTTCGATAAACTGCTCAACCATGCATTGGGTCCGTTATCTTATTGTTTTTCCAACAGGTCATCACGGCAAGATCCGTGCATAAAACAGCTCGATAGCGTTAAGCTCTGGCAGCGAGACCGCCAGAAGGCGCGTGGCAGCAAGGTACAAGAGCACCGGCGAAACGGTGCAGAGCAAGACGATCTGCCAAACGGTCCGATTGCCGCTCAACACCGAAAGAGCAGCCATCGAAATGGCTGATGAGATAAGGAAACCGAATGGCGCCATCGTGAGCGCATAAAAGGTCATGCAACCAAAAAACGCCGCGCCGCGCTGTAGCCCGTAGATGCCAGAAGGAATACTGCCATCCGGTTCGGAGCGGTGGATTTGCCAGGCCAGCAAAAAAGACAGGATGGTCAGGCTGGCCAAAACGATCTGCGGAAACAGCGATGGGGCAATCGCGGTCAGCGACCTGCCGAACAGAACCTTTGGTTCGGCGACCAACCAACCGATGCACAAAAAGGCCAACAGACCCAGTATCGCGCAGGTCAGAGTAAAGTAGTTCTCTGGGGTGCGGCGTATCTCTGCCATGATTACGCGGCCCCTCCGCTCGCTTGCGCGATGTCGTCTTCGAATAGCGCGATAAGATCGGCACTGAAACGCCCGCGCGTCGTTTCCACTTCAGCGCGCGTGGCGGCGGCAAAGGCGGCGCGTTCGGCGGCGCTCAATTCGACCAGTTCGACACGATCCTTTTGCAAAGCCTCCGCGCAAACAACGTCGTCGTCCTGCGCAAACTGGCGCTGATCGACCGTGGCGTCGGCGACGGCCTTGCGCACCGCGACTTGCACATCCGCAGGCCAGCTTTCGAACTTTTCGCGGTTGAACAGCACAAGCGCGACGCCAAGAAGATGACCAGTGAGTGTCACCGTCCGGTGGGTTTCGTGCAGATTGAAATTGTAGATATTGGTCAGCGGATTTTCTTGTGCATCGACCTTGCCAGTTTTCACTGCATCCGGCAGATCGCGCACATCTATAGCCTGCGGATCAAAGCCCAGCGCGCGGAAGACCCGTTGGTGATCATCGCTGGCAAGCGTTCGCAGCTTTAGTCCCGCGCAGTTTTCAGGCGTGTTCACAGGGCCTGTCCGGGATGAGATGTGGCGCAGGCCATTGTCCCAATACCCCAACACCGCATACCCTGTATTTGCCTCAATCTCTTTCTTCAGGCGCTGACCCAGAGACCCGTCCAGTACGCCATACGCATGCACCCGCGATGGCACCGCGAAGTGCTGATCGAAAAGCGCAAGTTCCGGCACTCGTTTGGCCAGATAGCTGGACGAAAAATAGCATCCGTCCAACTCACCGCTCTCGGTCATCGACAAAAGATCAGACGCCTTGTGGCCATCAGCAACGATGTTCTGGCGGAAATTCAGTTTGGCCGCGCCGCCAGAATGGCGGTCTACCGCAGCTTGCAAAGACAACGCGCCCCGCGTGTGAACGGATTTGTCGCCCTGATACCCGCCAAATGTGATTTCGACTGTCACCCTACCAACTCCCGCATGAGTTCTTCCGGATCAGCGGGCAACGCGACAGGTGCACCCCGCTTGGCCGATACGTCCATCGCCATGGTCATCAACAGATTGCGGTGCCCGTCTGCCGCTGTCGCATGTGGCGTGCTTTGCCCGGTGTAGATGCGCTGATACCAGGCGTTGGTTTCCTCGCGCATCGGCCCCCATAGCTGCCCACCCTGCAAATCACCCGGCGGATAACTGGTGAGGAAATCCACGTGGCGTGCCGGCGGGACATACCCGTCGGGCACATACCCACCTCCCTGTTCGTGATTGCTGGCCAAAACCACATCACGATGTGTGTCTTCGATGTCGATCACGCCTTCAGTACCGACGATCCCGATTTCGATGCCATAAACCGCACCCGGCCAGACCTCTGGCAAGGCCCAGGAGATGTTCATTGACCAGATCGTGCCGTCTTCCATGGTGAAGACGCCAAAGGTGCTGTCCTTCGTGCCCCACTTGTCGAGGACTTTTGCGGTAGATTGGGCAAAGACCGAAACCGGCTTTTTGCCCTCCATCAACCACATCGACATATCAAGGCTGTGCGTGCCGGACACCACCATCGGTGTCAGCGTCGCACGGTCCTGCGTGCGGCGCACGGTGGCGATGGGCACCATCCGGTTCATAAACGCGCGGGTGACAACCGAATGCACCTCGCCGATCTGACCCGTTGTCAGCTTTTCCTTGATGGCGAGGAAACGGCGGCGGAACCGCTGGGTATAGCCAACCACCGCATCGATATTCGCGGCTTCAATGGCAGCGAGGATCTGCGCCGACTGCCGCGCGTCTGTCGCCAAAGGCTTTTCGATGAACAGGTCATGCCCCTGTTCAATCGCCAGCATGGTCGGATCGAAATGAAAGTTCTCGTCCGTGGCAATGATCGTTGCCGTGACCTCTGGCCGCTTCAGCAATTCGCGGTAGTCGGTCGTAAAGAAATCGGCGTCCACATCATCGCTCAGCGACTGGCCAAGGTCGGATTTGACATCGCACAGGCCAATCCACCCGACACCGGGATAGGCCCGCGCAAACTCGGCGCGGATACGGCCAATTGTCCCGCATCCGATAATCGCCAATCCAATTTCTTTGGTCTTTGGTTTCGCCACCCTCACACTCCCTTAATCGGCGGCGCGCTGGCGTCGGTCGCCCGGCCCGCGCGCATCGCCCGTAGAATTCCCTCAAGCACCACCAGCAGAACGAACACCATCAGGATGGTGCCAATCCACTGGGACAGCACAAAGCCCAAGGTCTTGTCCTCGAACACAAACAGAGACCGGCGCAGGTTTTCATCTGCCAAAGGCGCAAGGATCACGCCCAGCACAATCGGCGCCACCGGGAACTTGAAAACGCCCAGCAGCCAGCCAACCAAACCCGCCCCAAACATGATCCAGACGTCAAAGATCGACAGCTTCACGGCATAAGCCCCGATCACACAAACGGGGATGATCAGCGGCATAAGGATCGCGCGCGGCAGGCTGAAAAGCTTTACACACGGGCCGATCAACGCAAAAGCAGCCATGTACATCATCACGTTCGCGATAAAGAGCGCCCCGTAGATGAAATAGATCAGGCCCGGGTGATCAATTTCGATGGTCGGTCCAACCGCGACGTTTTTGAGTGTCAGCGCAGCTAATAGCGCTGCGGCTGCCGCATTGCCCGGGATGCCCAACGCCAAAGTCGGCAGCATTGATCCGCCAATGTTGGCGTTGTTGGCCGTCTCCGCGCATACCAGCGCCTCATAGCTTCCTTTGCCCCATTTCGCCTTTTCCTCGGGCTTGGCCCGGCGTTTGCCGATGTCATAGGCGAGGAACGAGGCCACATTTGCCCCTGCCCCCGGGATCGCGCCGATGAACGTGCCCAACACACCGGACCGCACTGCAGACGGGGTGAACCGGGCAAGGATGCCAAGTGGTGGCACGATGCGGCCCACCTTGTCGGGGATCGCGGTCGGATTGCGCGACGGGAGCGTGCGGAAGATCTCGGCAAGACCAAACAAACCGATCAGAACAGCCACGTAGGAAATACCATCGAACAGAGCGAAGCTGCCGAACGTGAAGCGCGGTACGGCGTGGATGGCTTCAAGCCCGACAAAAGCCACCAACATGCCAAGCCATCCGGCGATCCAGCCTTTGAGTGGCATGGTGCCCGCCGCCATGGAGCCCGAAACCAAAATGCCAATCACGGCCAGCCAGAACATCTCCCAGCTTTTGAAGTTCAAGGCGAAGGTCAGGATCACCGGGATCAGCGTGATCAACAGGATAATCCCCACCGTTCCGCCAACAAAAGACGCGGCAATCGCCATGCCAAGTGCCTGACCGCCCTCACCTTTCTGGGCGAGTTGATGCCCTTCGATCATCGTTGGCACCGCGTCGGGGGTCCCGGGAATGTTGATCAAAACGGCAGAAATCGCACCGCCAAACACGCTGCCGGTGTAAACGCCCAACATGAAGCAAATGGAGGCGTCTTGCGACATGCCAGCGGACAGCCCAATCAACAGCCCCATCGCCATGGTCGTCGACAGACCCGGCAATGCGCCCCAAATGATGCCAAGGCACACGCCTGACAGCGTCAGGACAAGCAGCCCTGGTGATAGCAACTGTTGGAGGGTCTCCAGCATTCTCTAGAACCCGCCCGGCAATGGCACGTTAAAGACTTTTTGAAAGACCAGCGACAGAACCAGCGTCCAGATGACGGAAATCAGAGCCGTGATCCAAAGCGGGCCGCGCCAGAAAATATGGATGATTGCCGCCAGCGCGACAATGGTCACAGGCTCGAACGCGCTGAGCACCATCGGAATGGCGCCGATGTTAAAATAGTATTGAAACGCAAGCACTTGCAGCGCGGCAATGTAGATCGCCACGGCCACGACCAACACCAGTGCGCGCAGATCTTCGCCGCGGTCGCGCACGTCACTGTCCCAAAGGGGTGTGCCTTCGCGTCGGCGCACCATCGCAGAAATACCAAGCAAAACCGCCATGCCTGCCAAGGAACCGGCCGTCAAAAAAGGCAGCAACCCCGGTGCTGTGGCCAGACTGCCCGGTACGGGCAATCGCACGGATGCCACCATCACCACAACCGACAGCGCAATCAGGAACGCGGTCGCAATCAGATCAAGCACGGGCGAGGCATAGCCCGCATTCCCGTCTTCGCCTTCGAACACAACTTTGCTGTTGTCGGCCTGTGCCATGATAAATGTCTTTGTGATCCGAGGTCGAAAATGGACCAGCCGCAAAGCGGACTTCGCAACCGGTCCTGGGAGAAGCCTTAGGTGATTGGCGCGGGCGTATAGCCCTCTGGCGGCCACCAGCTTTCAAAGTCTTCCGGTGATGGCAGACCAAGCTCTTCGGCGGTTTTCACCTCCGCCCCGATCTGATCCTGGAAGCGGTTGAAGATATCGGTTGTCACGGTCTCCATCAGAGCACCTTCGCGATCCGCCTCTTCGCCGACCTTGACGTCAAGCTGGAAGAACTTGGAGTTCACCATCTCTTTGAAGCCCTCGGAATTCGCTGCAGCTCGGAAGCCATCCGCCAATTCCTGCAGCACCTCTGGCGGCAGATCACGGCGCATCATGAAGTTGTAGGTAGCCCCCACCGGCAGGAAGCTGCGGCTTTCCGGCAGAATGGACGCGATGGACCGCAAAACCTTGCCATCCTCCAGCGTGATGTCATCCACTGCGGTGTGGGTGAGATTGCGCAACTCGCCCGCGCGGATGAGGTCTATATGTTCGTGCAGACCACCGCCCGCAATATCGGTTTCGCCCTGAAGCCCCGCCAAGGTCGCAGGCTTACCGCCTTGATACGGCACGTATTTCAGCTCCATACCCGCAAGATTGGCCACAATCAGCGCAAGCTCGTGCCAGACGCCTCCGGTGCCGGATGTCGAGATCGAAACGGACCCCGGATTGGCTTTGGCCGCCTCAATCGCGTCTTCCATGGTCTCGAACGGGCTGTCCGCCCGCACCGACCAGCTTGCCAGCGCATTCGCGGCTTTCATCGCCACCCAGTCTTCCCATGGTGTGAATTCGGCGTGGCCCAGCACGCGGACGAAGCGATTGTAGTTCGCCCCGCCCAACAGCGTGTATCCATCAGGCCGCGCAGCACCAACAAATTGCGTCGCCACGCCGCCAACCGCACCGGGGCGGTTCGTGACATTGATCGTCCAACCTTTCGCGGCCGCCATTTCCTCGGCCAACTTGCGCATCACGGTATCCGTGCCACCACCCGCGGAGTACATGACCACGAGGGTTATGGGGCGCGCCGGATAACTTTGCGCCAGCGCCGATCCGGGGATCGTAATGTGCATCGCAGATAGACCCGCAACACCTGCGGCACCGGTTAGAAACCCACGGCGATCAAGGCCGCTTTTTTCAACTTTGGTCATTCTCATCTCCCTATCGATAACTTGGTCGTCACGGCACGGCTTCTCAGGTCACCCCGGTATCCCGCGCTTCTTTTGGTCCTTTGTAGTTCTTCTCTTTCAGGAACTTGGTCACGGTGGGCTCGACATCCGTCGACATCAGCGCGTTCCAGCGGTTGTTGAACCCGAAGAGCGCAATCACCGCGCCAATCTCGACCACCTGCGCATCGGAAAAATGCGTGCGCAATTCGGCCATATCCTCGGGCGTTGCATAAGACGGGCACTGTCCGCCCGTCATCGCGATGCGCAGCGCCACCCGCTCCGCCGGCGAAAACAGATCGGAGGTTTCAAACTCCCAGATCGCATCCAGTTTTTCCTGAGGCACGCCATTGTCAGCCCCGTTTTTGAACGTGTGCGCAGAGCAATAGCTGCAGCCATTCGAGAGGCTTGTGACATGGGCCACCATCCAGCGCAGCGCAGGGTCAACCGTGCCCTCCGGGTTGCGCACCACCGCACGGATCAGTTCGAGCGCGGCTTTGGCAATCTCGGGCCGATGAGACAGCGTGAGCATCGAATTCGCCGTGAAGCCTGTCGCGGAGGCAAGCCAGGCAATATCAGCCTTGGCGGCGTCGGTTGCGTCCAGCTCAAGCGGCTCAATATGCGACATGTCTCCTCCCCAGGCTCGCCCAATTGGTTGACCAATATGCCGATCAATGCTGCGACATGTTTGCACCCTACCGCGCAACATAGCAACAATTCTCTCGTATAGTATTAGAAAAAGTTGGGCCTCCATCAAATCACTTGATGGAATGGTCAACCAAAAACGATACCAACACCGATTGACACGACAATTCTCGAAACCGCGCGCCCTTCAGGGCAACTAGCCACTGCCAAACTGCAATGCGATCCAGATCAATCCGGGCATGAAGAAAAAGGTGACCACGGTCGACATCACAACAGCCCCCGCAACCAAACGGGCATCGGGCTGGTACCTTTCGGCAAAAACGTAGGTGACAATCGCCGACGGCATAACTGCAAGCAGGAAAACAACGCCAGCAGTCACGCCTTGGAATCCAAAGACCCAAATGACCACAATTGCGGACAGGAACCCAAAGCCCAATCTGCCGAACGCAACCAAAAGCGCGGCCTTCATGTCTGACACATCCAGCGTGGCAAGAGAACTGCCCAGCAAAATCAACATACACGGCACCATCATTCCGCCAAGGATTTCGGTGGTGGACATGACGACTTGCGGCAACGGGATATCGAAACCGGTGACCACAATGACCGCCAGAACGCTGATGAGCAGTGGCTGACGCGCAAACTCGCGGAGGTTCATCGACCCCGACGCGATCATCATGCCAGCAGAATACTGGATCAGCGCGACCACGAAAAAGTAGGAAACACCCAGCTTTAGCCCCTCATCGCCAAATGCGAGTGAGGCCAGGGGCAGCCCCAGATTGCCTGAATTCGGCAACATGAGGCTTGGCAGAAACAACCGAACACGGGCTCGCGCCACAAACAGGGCAACCAAAGAAAAAAGCCCCGCGACCGACACACACGCTAAAGCAGACCCACCCATCTGCGCCATGGTCGCAAGGCTGATTTCCATCGACACAAGCGTGTGAAACACAAGCGACGGCGTCGCCACAAGCAAGACAAGTGTGCTGAGCGTTCGGGCGTGCAAGCCAACGCTGGACCGACCGAACAGCCATCCAATCGCTGTGATGATTGCGACGGGGCCAAGGATGCCAAGCAGTTCGTTCACGACAGCGCCCCGCCCTTCACATTAGACCTTAAGCAGCCTCAAAGCTTTCACCATTCAAAACCCAATGCTCGATCACCCGCGTACCCGACTCCTGGAGCATCTTTGACACGGCACAATGGTGCTTCAGCTTTTCCACAACGGCGACCGCACCTTCCCGCGGACCTTCGTAATTGGCTGTGATGGTCAACGTGACCTCCGGGAACGGGATGTCGATCGGGTTGATCAAACGCGTGCCGTGACTGTCCATCGTGACGGCGATATCGATATCCATGTCCGAAAACGCGATTCCGTTTGCGGTCGCCAACTTGTTCGAGATGACGTGCGTACAGCCGGACAGCCCCATAAAGACGTATTCGACCGGCATCGGACCAAGGTCCGTGCCGCCCCGCTGCACGGGCTCGTCAACAACATACTCTTTTCCACGCGCTGACGCCGTGGATTTCGTCTTGGTAATATGTGACCCATTGACGCTGAATTTCCAGATTGGTTTCTCTTTGATCGTCGCCATGCGATATCCTTTTCACCACAAACTTTTGTTATACATAGATCAATCTGAAATCTACGCGTGTTCCGAGTTTATCTTCCAAATCAGTATTGGTTAACCAATAGAGTGGTCACGGACGTTGAACCGTGCGATGGTCCGAGTGACACTGACCGCCTTTCGCAACACAAAGCGGCGCAGAAACCTTGATCACAACTTTCCCCAGCCCAACCATCATCTTCGCCATTTTGGTTGTCTTCTTGATCGCCGGAATGATCAAAGGCTCGCTTGGCATCGGCTTTCCGGCTTTCGCTATGTCGATCTTTCCGATCTTCATTGACCCGTCATTTGGTGTGGCCCTGCTTGCCATTCCGATCTTGCTGATCAACTTCATGCAATTCGTGACGGTCAAAGGCTGGCCGTCCATTGTGCGGCGTTTCTTGCCAGCGGGCGCGATGATCGTGGTAACCACTTTTGTTGTCTCGCAGCTTGCCGCCGATGTTCCCGACCGATGGATCAACATCGTCGTGGGCTTGTCCCTCACGCTCTTTGCCGTATCGACACTGACTAAGATCGACATCCCTGCAGACGAAAGCCGCGGATGGCAGCTTGGCATTGGGCTGATTTCGGGGATCATCGGCGGTATCTCCGCCGTGAAAGCCCCCGTGATGGTTTATTCCGTTGCATTGAAGCTTCCCCGGGAAGAGTTCATCGCAGCGGCTGGTTTCATGTTTTTCTCCGGTGGCGTTGGTTTGGTCAGCGGCCTGACGACCGCGTCGTTGGTCAATCAGGACACATTGTTGCTATCGATCGTCGCGGTGGTCGTGTCTTTGTCAGGGTTTCGTATTGGCGCATGGATCCGGCCAAAACTCAGCGAACGTGTGTTCCGGCTTGCCTTGTTGTGGATCATCATGGCCCTCGGTGTCCGCCTTGTTCTGGTCAATGTCATCTAAAGCGACAGAAAATCCTTGATGGCCACATTAAACGCGTCTGGCGCGTTGATGTTCGCCACGTGCGCGGCATTCGGGATTTCGATATAAACTCCACCCGGCGTTGCCGCCGCCATCGCGCCCATAACGTCGGGGGATGCGCCCATATCATGCGAGCCCCCAACAAAAAGGATCGGTGCCTTCGCGCGCCCCAAGGACTTCAGATAATCCAGCTTTTGCAGGGCTTTGCAGCACGCGATGTAGCCATCCGGGTTGTTTGACGTCACCATCGTTCGCACAGCCGCAGTCTCGTCCGGGTTCGCGGCACGCCAGTCTTCTGTCAGCCAGGTCGCAAGTGTCCCGTCCGCAATCGCATCAAGACCGCCGTCAGCAACCGCAGCCATCCGCTGATCCCACATCGCCACAAAAGGCGGCGGAGCGTCGGCGCGCCCGTCGGCACAGACAACGCGCGTGATCCGGTCGGAATGATCGATTGACAAACCAAGCCCCGTCATCCCGCCCATAGACAGGCCCATGAAGCAGGCTTTCTCGATATCGAGCGCATCCATCAGGCCAATAACGTCCCCCACCAGATCGTCAAAACTGTACGGCCCGTTGGGCACGTCGCTGCTGCCATGCCCCCGCGTATCGTACCCCAGGACGCGGTACCGCGTTGTCAAAAAGGGGATCTGCGGATCCCACATCGACAGTGTCGCACCGAGCGAATTCGACAGGATCAACCACGGTGCATCCTTTGGACCATCCACCTGTGTGTTCAGCGTGATACCTGATGCCAATGTGACGCGACCGGTCATTTCGAACATCCGTTCTGCATATGAAAAACCTCCTGCCTCGCGGCGGTGTCACACCACGCGCTCATGAAAGCCGCACCGTTTCCCGTGTCTCGGCGGATTGAGCAATCGCCTCCAAAACTTCGATATTGTGCACCATGTCGTGCACCGAGATCGGATAGGGCGCCTTGCCGTCAATGGCTGCTGCAAAAGCCTCCAGATTGTGCAAGACCGCGTCTTCCCACGGGAAGGACGTTGTTTCGATATCCTTGCCCGTTTCGCTGACCTGCAAATGCGCAAAACCACCGGGCGTGTCCGGGTGCGTGTCATTGCGAACTTCGGCCCAGCGATCCGCGCCGAAGACATGACACCGAATAAAATGCGGCGTCTTCAAAATGGCTGACAAAGTGGCGGTCATCCCCGCTTTGAACCCAAGTTGCACAGTCACAAGGTCACCGGTTTCCCAGCCCAAAACCCGGTCCGCGGTCAGCGCCTGCACCACCTCGACCGGACCAAACATACCGATGAACGCGTCGGTCAGGTGAATACCCATCCCCGTCATCGCCGCCGCAGGCGCCGTCGCCTTTTTCGTACGCCAATTGTCCTTGGGAACGTTAATTAGCTTGTCGTGACTGAACGCCGCTTCGGCATGCATGATCGTGCCCAGGGTGCCGCTTTCGACCAATTCGGATAGGGCGCGCATGCCCGGCTCAAACCTCCGCTCGTGCCCGATGCCGAGGGTGACGCCATGCGTCTCAACCGACGTTGCCATGCGCCGCGCGGACGCCCCTTCAAGCGAAAAGGGCTTTTCGCAAAAGATGTGCTTTCCAACCGCAGCGGCTGAGACTGTCTGCCTTTCATGAAACTGGTTCGGACTGGTCAGGATCACAGCATCCACGGACGCATCTGCCAGCACAGCGTCGTAATCGGCATACACCTTGTAACCTTCCGGTGTCGCAGCGCCCGACAACTCGGGCGCGCAAATCCCGGCAAGCGACATGTTCGGGCTGCCATCAATGCGCGGCGCAAGGTGTTGCCCCCACCAACCATAGCCAATCAAAGCTGCTTTCATGTCACCTCCCGCCTTGGGCGAAAGGTATGGGGCGCACCATCAATAGCCAATCATTTCATATGATTGGTGTTAGCAACCTTCCTGATGGCCGGGGTTTCAGTCGATCAACTTGTCAAGCGCCGGGTACATCCTGGTGAAGTCTTCTTCCTCCATACCGGCGTCGACCGCCGCCTGAATCCACGCAAGCGTCTGATGCCCGATCCGCATTGGGCTGCCCACCTCCTTCGACAGCGCAACCGCCATGCCAACATCCTTGCGCAAATTGAAGATGCGCGACCGGCCATCCCAGGTTTCGGACAGGATGTGATCCGGAAACCGCCGCTCCGAGATAAAGCTGCGCGCGTTGCCGACATTGAAAACTTTGATCATATCCGCAAGCTCGATCCCCGCCGCTTCGGCCAATCGTCCCGCCTCGGAGCAGGCCAGGAAATTGGTGTGCGTGATCAGGTTATGAACCACTTTCATGGTATGCCCTGCGCCAGATGGGCCAAGGTAGATCAACTCGCCAGCGCAAGACTCCAAAACCGGTTTGGAGCGTTCGAAAACATCCTCCGGACCGCCAATCATCAAGGTCATGGTGCCGTCGTCGGCACCTTTTGCACCGCCACC
>CAZCOX010000031.1:4185-19192 GCA_964500115.1 uncultured Rhodobacterales bacterium | reverse complement strand
TAGGGGCAAAGGTGTTGGAAATTTTAGCAATAAACGCCGGATTGAATTCTCAATCGGGCAGGCGTCTGGACTTCCTTAAGCAATTCCCGCATGTCAAAACATGACCATCAATTTGCATGCAACAGGAGCAACTCGATATGGCTGACGGAACCTTTGCAGTCCTGCTGTTTGCGATTGGTCTGACGGACATGGCCACCAACTATTGCGGGACGGAGGTCGGGTGTTTGGG
Source organism: uncultured Rhodobacterales bacterium (assembly GCA_964500115.1). Lineage (GTDB taxonomy): Bacteria > Pseudomonadota > Alphaproteobacteria > Rhodobacterales > Rhodobacteraceae > Marivita. Next base: position 18,963 of record CAZCOX010000031.1, on the reverse strand, counting down.
CAAGACCGAAACAACGCCGCGTGTGGCGATTTCGGCGGGCGAAGTGCTCGAACGTCGGGCAAAACCGGCGGATGAGGTTTATTTGCGCTATGATCTGGGCCGCAAGCGCGGGCCGTTTGGCAATGCCGCCGGGCTGTCGGTGGGTGAGAATGGCGAGACATGGGTTGGGTTCGGCTCGACCTATACGCATCATTTCGGGCGCAGCGGGGCTTATGCCGAGTTGCATTCGATGCCGGGTCTCTATTTTGACAATGGCGGTTTCGATCTTGGTGGTGTTGTCGCTTTCCGATCCGGCGTTGAACTGGGGTATGAGACGAGCAAAGGCTGGCGGATGGCGTTGAGTTACGATCACCGGTCGAATGCCGGGATCTACGAGGACAATCCGGGCGTCGAGACTGTTCAGTTTCGTGTGTCGATCCCGCTGAACTGATCTGCAAACATCACTATAGGACTTTCCGAAATGTCGGCCAAAACAAGTATTGTTCTGTCGAGCGATCACGCAGCCATCGACTTGCGGCGCACCATCGCGCAGCAGCTGATGACGCAAGGGTACGAAGTGGCCGACATCGGGCCGATGACACCTGAAAGCACCCATTATCCGCAGCATGGCCGGGCGGCGGCGGAACGGGTGGCGTCAGGTGAGAGTGACCTTGGCATCATTCTGTGCGGAACCGGGCAGGGGATCATGATGGCGGCGAACAAGGTGCCGGGCATCCGATGCGGTGTCTGTTCAGACACGTTTTCAGCCCAGATGATCCGTGCGCATAACAATGCCAATATGCTGTCGATTGGCGCGCGCGTTGTGGGCGAGGGATTGGCGCTTGAGATTGTGGATGCGTTTCTGAGAACGGAATTCGAGGGCGGCCGCCATGCGACGCGCGTCGATATGATCACCGATATGGAGCGCGAGAGCGCTTAAGCGGCGCGGGTCATCGTCTCGACACACAAAACCGTTGGTAGATGGCGAGCAATTTCGGACCAGCTATTACCTGTGTCCAACGATGCAAAGACCGACCCGCTGTTGGTTCCAAAATAGAGACCCGGGGTTTTGTGTTTGTCCACGGCCATCGCCTGACGCAAGACAGTAAAATAGCAATTGTCTTGCGGCAACCCGTTGCGCTGCGCCTCCCACGTTGATCCGCCATCGGTCGAGCGCCAGACGGCGGCGGCGGCGTCTTGCGGATAGCGGCCTTTGGAGTCGCCATTGAGTGGAAAGGTCCAGATCATCTGCGCGTCATGCGGGTTGACGGCGACGGGAAAGCCAAAAGTCGAGGGCAGGCCATCGGTGATGTTTTGCCACGACCGCGCGCCATCAAAGCTGCGGAATACACCGTGGTGGTTTTGCTGGTAGAGGATCGTCTCGCCGTTGCCTTCACTGATCTGCATGTTGTGCACGCACCCACCGATTTCTGTGTCAGAGCCAGAGGCGGGGTGATCAGAGGGCCCGTTGTTTGAGGCGTTGTCGCGACGCATCCGTGCCTCCCACGTTTGCCCACCATCTTCGGTTGCAAAGACACCGGCGGCAGAGATGCCGATCCACAGCCGTTCAGCGTCAGTCGGATGCGGCACAATCGTATGGAGGGTCAGACCGGCGCCGCCGGGTTGCCATGTGTCTCGCCCCGGCATGTGCGCCAATCCGTCGAAACGCTGCCAGCTTTTGCCGCCATCCACGCTTTCGAACAAATTTGCAGGTTTTGACCCGCAATAGAGCGTGCCATGCGCGTGTGCGACGGACCAGATTGCGTCGATCTCACCGTCAAACGGGGCATCCGGGGCAGGGGTTACGCCGAATTTCGCGGCCTCATCGGGGTTGTTGCGCGCCCATGCGTCGGCTTCGCCGCTGGCGAGCTTGGTCAGATGCCAGTCGTCTGTATCTGGGTCAATTGCCCAAACACCTGCACCGCTCCACGGGTTGCCGCCACCGGCCCAGATTTGACCGGTTTCTGCATCACCGACCGCATGATTGATTGTCCAAAGATCGCAATGCGGGCCTGTTGTTGTCCAACCCTCCCGGTCGGTATCTGACGTAAGCAGGAACAACCCTTTGGTCGTTCCCACCAGCAAAACCGTGCCATTGCTCATCCCATACCCCCCGATCACCGTCAGAGGCTAACACGGATCAGCGCAAACGGGCCTCGGTTTTTGCGTCGAAGAGGTAAAGGTGGTCGTGATCCGGGATCAGTTCAACCATGTCGCCTTCTTTTGACCGATGATCGCCGCGTTCCTCGACAACGATGCGTTCGCCGCTGGGGCAGGTGATATAGGCGTAGGACACGCCACCAAGGCTTTCGGTCAGATCAACGCGGTGGTTGCCGCCCGGTTTGATCATCAGGTGTTCGGGCCGTTGGCCGATCAGCACGTCCTGACCGTTCTGGGCCGAAGCCGTCTTGGCCACGGTTGCGCCAAGCCCTTCGGACGTCACGCTGTCGCCCTGCACCTTGCCCGCGATGAAGTTCATGGCAGGAGAGCCGATGAAGCCTGCAACAAACTTGTTATCCGGATCACGGTAAAGGTCCATTGGTGCGCCAACCTGTTCGATGCGGCCCAAGCGCAGAACAACGATCTTGTCAGCAAGCGTCATCGCCTCGACCTGATCGTGGGTTACGTAGATCATCGTCGCGCCGATTTCCTTGTGCAGGCGCGCGATTTCGACCCGCATCTCGACCCGCAGTTCGGCGTCGAGATTGGAGAGTGGTTCGTCGAACAGGAACACCTCGGGGCCACGGACAATCGCGCGACCAATGGCAACCCGCTGGCGTTGACCGCCGGACAGGGCGGCAGGCTTGCGCTTGAGGTATTCATCGAGCTTGAGAATGCGGCTTGCCTCAGAGACCTTTTCCTTGATCTCGCTGGCCGGGTGGCCGTTCATTTTCAGACCAAACCCCATGTTTTCCTGTACGGTCATGTGCGGGTAGAGCGCGTAGGTCTGGAACACCATGGACACGCCGCGGTCAGACGGATCAAGCCGTGTCACGTCACGCGCGCCGATATTGATTTGGCCCTCGGTGGTTTCCTCAAGCCCGGCCACCATTCGCAGCAACGTGGATTTGCCGCACCCTGACGGGCCCACGAAAACGCAAAATTCGCCATCGTCAATTTGTAAATCGACGCCGTGGATAACCTGCGTCTGACCATAGCGCTTTATGACGTTTTCAAGCGTTACTCCGGACATGCGGTGTGTCTCCTTGTGATGGTATTGCTGCAGCGCCGGTCTGTGGAAAGAGCCAGCTTTCAGCGTCTTGTGCGATGGCCTGTGCGGCCTGTTTCAAACGGGGGCCAAGGTCGCGGAGAGTATCAAGGCTCGTGCGACGGGTCGTGCCTGTGACGCTCAGCGCGCCGAGCGGGCGGCTTTGGCTGTTCAGAATAGGGGTGGCGACGCAGATGATATCGGCTTCGTGTTCTTCGCGGTCAAAGCTGAGCCCTTCTCCACGGATATCCGCCAATTCCCTCCGCAGGCTTTCGCCCGACACATGTGTTGTCGCGGTAAAGCGGTGCCAGCTTTGTTGCGCCAATACGGCATTGAGTTCCGGTTCTGGCAAAAATGCGAGCATCGCTTTGCCAACGCCCGTGCAATAGGCGGGGCCGACTTTGCCGGCCTGGCTGAACATTTCAACGGGATCGCGGGCATTTCGTTTGTCGACGTAGAGAACTTGCGCGTGATCCAACTGCGCAAGGTGCACGGTTTCCCCGGTCTCATGGCTGAGCGCGTCGAGGTGCGGCCGCGCGACCGGCGCCAGTGAAGACTGCGCCCAGGCTGCGTGGGCAAGTCTGACCAAGCGCAATCCAGGGGTGTAAGTCTGCCGTTCGGGGTCGTATTGCAGCATGCCCTGATTGTTCAGTGTTTGAACGAATCGGTAGAGCGTGGCTTTCGGCAGCGGCGAGTCGCCCAACAGTTCTGTGAACCGAACGGGCCGTCCGTAAGACGCAATTTGGTCAAGCACAGCAAGGGCTTTGCCAACGGTCCCGTCGCTTTTTTCCAGCGCCGTCATAATCGCGAAAATCCTCCCTCAGCCGCATTTCGCGTTCATGCGGCTGTTGACAACCATAGGCGATGTGCTGTTATGATTTCAATATGCAAAACTAAGTTTCAAATAATGGAACTAAATTGCGACATCGTTGGGAGCATAAGGGAGGATACCATGCGTTCCACATTGAAAGCGTCTGCACTGGCGCTTGCGGCGGCATTCGCCGCTCCTGCTGCATTTGCAGGAAGCCATTCCCTGACTGGGGATCTGAAGATTTTCCTCGACACATCGAACCCGGCGCCACGTGCGACGATGGAAGCGATGATCGAGCGTTTTGGTGAAGCAAACCCCGGTTTGAACATCGAAACCACTGTGATCGACCGCGAAGCGTACAAGACACAGATTCGCAACTTCTTGACGGCTGACGCGCCTGACGTTGCCACATGGTACGCGGCAAACCGCATGCGTCCCTACGTGGACGCCGGTCTGTTTGAAGATGTGTCCGATCTCTGGGAAGAGCCCGAGATTGCTGAAAACCTTGCCTCGACCAAGGGTGCCATGACCATCGATGGCAAGCAGTGGGGCGTGCCGTACACATACTACCAGTGGGGCATCTACTACCGTAAAGACATCTACGAAGAGCTGGGTCTTTCCGAACCGTCGAACTGGGACGAGATGAAGTCCAACTGTCAGGCGATCGTGGATTCTGGTCGTGCCTGCTACACAATCGGTTCCAAGTTCCTTTGGACCGCAGGCGGCTGGTTTGACTACCTCAACATGCGCACCAACGGTTTTGACTTCCACATGGAACTGGCCGCGGGCGAGGTTGCGTGGACCGATGACCGCGTGAAGCAGACATTTGCCAACTGGAAAGAGCTCATTGACATGGGTGCTTTTGTCGAAAACCACCAGAACTACAGCTGGCAGGAAGCGTTGCCCTTTATGGTCAATGGCGAAGCTGCTGCGTATCTGATGGGTAACTTTGCAGTTGCACCGCTGCGTGAAGCCGGTCTGACTGACGACCAGCTCGACTTTTACCAGTTCCCGGCGATCAACCCGGATGTTGAACTGGCCGAAGACGCGCCCACCGACACGTTCCACATCCCGGCAAATGCCAACAACAAAGACGCTGCACGCGCGTTCCTGCGGTTTGTGGTGTCTGCGGACGAGCAGACCGAGATCAACAACGGCTCCAACCTTGGTCAGCTTCCAGTGAACGCGTCTGCGTCGATTGACGATGACAAATTCCTGAAAGAAGGCTTCGCGATGCTGTCTTCGAATAGCCCAGGCGGAGTTGCGCAGTTCTTTGACCGCGACTATCCGGCAGAAATGGCCGCAGAAGCGATGCAGGGCCTGCAGGAGTTCATGGTGTTCCCGGACAATCTGGATGACATCCTGAACCGCCTCGAAAAGGTACGCGAGCGCGTCTACCAATAACGCAAAGATGGGGTGCGTGAGATCACGCACCCTACGGCCCTAAACACAAGGCGCGTTCGCGCGTGCCTTGTGTCCCGGCCCATCCGCAAGCCGTAACAACGGCTTTCGCATGTGCCGTGTGGAGGAGACCCGACCATGACCGTCACAGCTTTACCCGAAACCGAAGCGCCCAAGCGCGGTTGGTACAAGCGAAACGAAATTGCGGTTACGCCATGGCTGTTTCTGGCGCCTGCAATTCTGTTCTTTGCCGTCTATGTCATCATCCCGATTTTTCAGAGCTTCTCAATTTCTCTCTATGATTGGGACGGCCTGGGTGAGGCGCGCTACGTCGGGCTTGGCAACTATGTCGAGTTGATGGACGACAGCGCGTTTGAGGTGTCGCTTTGGAACAACCTCAAGTGGCTGGTCTTTTATCTGCTGGCGATCCCTGCGGGGCTTTTCATCGCGCTGTTCCTGAACCAGACGGTGACAGGCATTCGCATCTATAAGTCGCTGTTCTTTTTCCCGTTTGTGTTGAGCCAGGTGGTCGTGGGCCTTGTTTTCGCGTGGTTCTACCTGCCAAACGAGGGGCTTTTGTCGAACATTCTTGGCCTCTTCGGGTTTGACGGTGTGAACGTGCTGGGTGATCCGACGCTGGCCACCTACGGCATCATCGCCGCCGGCCTGTGGCCACAGACAGCCTATTGCATGATCCTCTACCTCACGGGCCTCAATGCCGTTGACCCAGAGCAAGTGGAGGCCGCGCGCTTGGACGGCGCCAAAGGCTGGAAAATGCTGTGGTACGTGATCATCCCGCAGTTGAAACCGGCGACGTTTATTGCGTTTGTGGTGACGATCATCGGGGCGTTGCGGTCATTTGACCTCATTTCGATCATGACGAACGGTGGCCCGTTTGGTCAGACCCGGGTTCTGTCCTTCTACATGTTCGAAAAAGCATTGTCCGAATACGGGTTCCGCATGGGCTATGGCGCTGCGATTGCGGTTGTCCTGTTCCTGATCATGCTGCTCTTCATCGCCTACTTCCTGTGGTCGATGTACCAAGACGACAAGGGAGGCCGCTGAGATGTTTCCACGTCCGATCCAACAAGCCAGCCCCGGCGCGCAAACAGCCTATAAAACGCTGTTGCCCATAGCCTTGATCATGTGGCTGTTGCCGCTGATCGCGGTGGCCATGTTTTCGATCAAGCCAGCGTCTGATTTTACCCAAGGCAACTACTGGGGCATTCCCGGCGCGTTTAACCTGGTGGAGAACTACGGGCAGGTCTTTTTCAACTCCGACATGCCGCGCTACATGCTCAACTCTGTCTTGATCACCGTGCCGACGGTGATTGGTGCGGTGGCGTTGTCGGCGATGGCCGGGTTTGCGCTTGGCATCTACAAGTTCAAATCGAACCTCTGGGTATTCTTCATGTTTGTGGCGGGCAACTTTGTTCCGTTCCAGATCCTGATGGTGCCGGTGCGTGATCTGACTCTTGACCTCGGGCTTTACAACACAAAGACGGGCCTCGTGTTGTTTCACATCGCCTTCCAGACGGGGTTCTGCACGCTGTTTATGCGCAACTTTATCCGCGCCTTGCCGTTCCCGCTGATCGAGGCGGCGCGGGTTGAAGGCATCGCCGAGTGGAAGATCTTTTGGTACGTCGTATTGCCGCTGATGAAGCCTGCTTTGGCAGCGCTTGCCGTGCTGATCTTTACCTTCATCTGGAACGACTATTTCTGGGCCATCGTTCTGACCCAGGGGCCTGATGCACAGCCAGTCACGGCGGGGATCACCAGCTTTAACGCCCAATATCGCGCGGCGTATCACCTGATGAGTGCGGGCAGTATCGTGGCCGCTTTGCCGCCGGTATTGATGTTCTTCCTGATGCAAAAGCACTTTATCGCGGGCCTGACATTGGGTGCGGTCAAGTAACATGCGGGCCTGGAGACTGGATGACGGCCGTCAGAGCATTGTTCTGGCGGCCACAGGCGACCGCTTGCCGCAAGTGGTCTACTGGGGTGCGCGCCTGCCGGATGGCGAAGAGCTAAGCACTGTACACGGAGCGTATGAGCTCGATGTCACGGGCGGCATGCTGGATGAAAACCCGGACCTGTCGATCTGCCCCGAGGCGACGCGCACATTTCCCGGTCAGCCAGGGCTTGTTCTGCGTGCGCAGGACGGTAACCCAATCCTGCCAAAGTTTTGCTATGCCAGCGAAGACTGCGACGACGCGCACCTGCTGCTTCGGTTTGAGGACGAGGATCATGGGCTTACGCTGCTTTTTACGTTCGAGATTGACCCGGACACACATCTGATCACAGCACGCACGCGGCTGGAGGCGGAGGCTCCGGTGCACCTGCACTGGCTGGCCGCGCCGGTTGTTCCCGCGCCGCAATTGTCGGACGAGATGTATGACTTTTCGGGCCGCTGGTGCAGCGAGTTCCAGATGAACACCACAGCCTGGTCTGCCGGTATTCGCTACCGCGAGAACCGGACCGGGCGCACGGGGCACGAACACTTCCCCGGCCTGTTGGTGGCTGTCCGCGGCGCGACCAATGCGCAGGGTGAGGTCTACGGCTTTCACTATGGCTGGTCGGGCGGGCATCGCATGATTGCCGAGGAACTGCCTGACGGGCGCAGGCAGGTGCAGTTTGGTCATGCCAGCCGGATGGAGGCGGGGGCGGCGACAGCCTTTGAAACCGCGCCGCTTTACATGGTCTATTCGAATGACGGTCTGAATGGCTGTGCGGTTGCGTTTCAACGCCATCTGCGCGACCGGCTTGTCACTTGGGCCAAACCGAATGCACAACGACCCGTGCACTATAACTGCTGGGAAGCGGTCTATTTTGACCACAACGTCGACGTCCTGAAAGACATTGCGAACCGCGCTGCCGATCTGGGGGCAGAGCGTTTTGTGCTGGACGATGGCTGGTTTGGTTTGCGCGATGACGACACGCGCAGCCTGTCGGACTGGACGGTCGATCCGCGCAAATACCCCAACGGCCTCGACCCGCTGATCCATCATGTCCAAAGCCTTGGCATGTCGTTTGGCATCTGGTTCGAACCGGAAATGATCAATCCGGACAGCGACCTGCACCGCGCACACCCGGATTGGGCCTTGGGGTCAGAGGATCAGACGCTTGGGCGCCAGCAGAAAGCCATCAATATGGCGCTGCCAGAGGTGCGGGATTTCATCTATGACCGCATGTCCGCGATCCTGCGGGATCACGACATCGATTATATCAAATGGGACCACAACCGCGTTCTGCCGATGCCAGACGCCGCGCAGACGCGCGGGTCCTATGCCTTGATCGATCGGCTGCGCGCCGATTTCCCGCATGTTGAAATTGAAAGTTGCGCCAGTGGTGGCGGGCGGATCGATTTCGGTATTCTCAAGCGCACGCAACGTGTGTGGCTCAGCGACAGCAATGACGCGATTGAACGGCTGCGCATTCAGCACAATGCGGCGCTTTACCTGCCGCAGGTGGTCACCGGCAGTCATGTTGGTCCGCGTACCTGCCATACGTCCGGGCGCGTGATCGACATCTCTATGCGCGCCTGGGTGGCCGCACAGCGGCACATGGGGTTCGAAATGGACCCGCGCGAATTGACCGACGAGGAAACCCGCGTCTTGCGAGAGGTGACGGCGTGGTGGAAGGCCAACCGCGACTGGATGGCGGGGGCTGATATCCTGCGGCTCGACAGTGCCGATCCGGCCATTCTGGCCGAACAGCAATTGTGCCGCAGCGGAGAGCGCTTTGTGGTCTTTGCCGGCAAGGAAGACACCAGCCGCCAGATCGCGCCACGCCCGTTACGCCTCACGCGTTTGACGCCTGACGCCACCTATCGCATCGCCCTGATCAATCGCGGTACGGCGCATCACCTGTCGCGCGGCGCGCCGCTGCTGAAGTCGGGACCGATCCAGGTTTCCGGCGCATGGTTGATGTCGCAGGGCGTGACATTGCCATGGTCGTTCCCGGCCACCATGTGGGTGCTGGAAGGCACCCTGATCGACTCGCAAGGAGCCAAGACATGACCAGCCATGCAAGTTTTCACGACCTCAAAGGCGCGTCGGTGTTCATCACTGGTGGCGGCTCGGGGATTGGCGCGGCGCTGACAGATGGGTTTCTGGAGCAGGGAGCCAAGGTGGCTTTTGTGGGCCGCTCTGATGCGTCGGATTTTGCAGCCGAAATGGGAGCAAAGCACGGAACGGCCCCGCTGTTTATCCAATGCGATATCACCGATACCGATGCCCTTCGGGTAGCGATTGCACAATCGTCCGCGGCGCATGGGCCGGTGACGATCCTTGTGAATAATGCAGCCAATGACAAACGCCACGACACTCTGGACGTGGACAAGGATTTCTGGGACTGGTCGTTGTCGGTTAACCTCGACGCCTATTTCTTTGCCTGTCAGGCGGCAATTCCGGGCATGCAGGCCGCAGGTGGTGGCGCTATCGTGAATTTCAGTTCGATCTCTTATATGATGGGAAATGCCGGGTACCCGGCCTACACCACGTCAAACGCAGGGATCACAGGTATGACCCGCAGCCTTGCCCGTGAATTCGGGCCTGACAACATCCGCGTCAACGCATTGGCCCCAGGTTGGGTGCTGACGCAAAAGCAGAAAGACCTTTGGGCAGACCCCGAGTCTTTGGCCGCGCATTTGGAAAAACAGTGCCTCAAGGAACATCTGGTCGAGCAGGACATCGTGGATGCCACGCTGTTCCTGGCCTCGAACACCAGCCGGATGATGACAGGCCAAACCATTGCCGTGGATGGCGGCGTTGTCTCGGTGGCAGCATGACAGATTGGGTTGCCGTTGACTGGGGCACCTCGTGCCTGCGCGTTTGGCTCATGGCCGACGACGGCAGTGTGCTGGCCCGCAAAAACAGTGATGAGGGTATGGGCGGACTGGCGCGCGACCAGTTCGAGCCAGCTTTGCTCCGCCTGATTGGTGAAGACCTTGGCGCAGGCAAAACACCGGTGATCGTCTGTGGCATGGCCGGTTCACGTCAGGGCTGGGCCGAGGCGAAATATACAGCAGTGCCATGCCCGCCGCCTACTTCGTCCAGCGCGACGCGTGTTGAGACAGCGGATGCACGCCTGTCGGTGCATATCCTGCCCGGGGTCAGGCAAGACGATCCGGCCGACGTCATGCGGGGCGAGGAAACGCAGATCGCGGGCTACCTGGCGCTCAATCCGAATTTTGACGGTGTGATCTGCTTGCCCGGCACCCACACCAAATGGGCGCATATCAGCGCTGGTGAGATCGTCAGCTTCCGGACCTTTATGACAGGCGAGATTTTTGCGCTTCTGTCAAAGCAATCGGTCCTCCGCCATTCTCTGACGACCAAAGGCTGGGATGCAGAGGCGTTTGATACTGCCGTGACCACAGCGATGACCCGACCTGCCGATCAGGCCGCACGGCTTTTTGCATTACGTGCAGAGAGTTTACTGCACGACCTTCACCCGGATACAGCGCGCGCGCGTTTGTCCGGTCTGCTGATCGGGGCAGAGCTTGCCGCGGCGAAACCCTATTGGTTGGGCCAACATGTGGCGCTTATTGGCGATGACGTGTTGTGCAAGGCTTATGCTGATGCGTTGTCGGCGCAGGGCTTGCCTGTTGAGCGTACGGATGCAGAGCGGATGACGCTTGAAGGGTTGAAAACGGCTTATGCCGATCTGAAGGAAACCGCGCTATGAGCCGCGAAATCATCGCCATCCTGCGGGGGGTGACACCGGATGAGGCTTTGCCGATTACCGAGGCACTGCTGGCCGAGGGCATCGACAAGATCGAGGTTCCGCTCAATTCGCCGGATCCGTTCACGTCGATCAAAGCGATGGTGGACGCACACGGCGCGGACGCATTGATCGGGGCGGGCACGGTGTTGTCGCCTGACGATGTTCAGCGTTTGGCCGCGATTGGGGCTGGCATGGTCGTGTCGCCCGACGCAAACCCGCGCGTGATCGTGGCGACCAAACAGGCGGGTATGAAAAGCTATCCGGGTGTGATGACACCCACAGAGTGTTTTTTGGCACTGCGCAACGGCGCGGACGGGCTAAAGCTGTTCCCCGGCTCCTTGGTTGGGCCGGAGGGGCTAAAGGCGATCAAGGCGGTTTTGCCGCCGGGCACAAAGACCTATGCGGTCGGCGGGGCCGGGCCAGATAACTTTGGTGATTGGGCGGCGGCGGGTGTTGATGGTTTTGGTATCGGTTCGGCACTCTACAAGACCGGATACACAGTAGCCGAGGTTCAGTCCCGTGCACGCGACATCGTCGCGGCTTATGACGCGGTGATGGGCTGATGGCAGAGGTTTTCAGCGACACGATCTGCGCGTTAGGCGAGGGGCCGTTGTGGCATCCGCGCGAAAAGGTGCTGTACTGGTTCGATATCTTGGGCAAACGGCTTTATCGCAAAGACGGTCCGAACGAGACCCACTGGGACTTTGACGAACATGTCTCCGCTGCCGGGTGGATCGATGAGGGTTTGCTGCTGATCGCAAGCGAAACGTCTCTGTCTCAGTTCGACACGGAAACCGGCGAAAGCGTGTTTCTGCACGCGCTGGAAATCGACAACGCGGTCACTCGGTCGAATGACGGGCGCGCCGACCCGTGGGGCGGGTTCTGGATTGGGACAATGGGCAAGAATGCCGAACCCAAGGCCGGAGCGATTTACCGGTTCTATCAGGGCACGCTGACGCGGCTCTATGACGACATAACGATCCCGAATGCGATCTGCTTTGCTCCTGACAAACGTGCTGCATATTTCACCGACACGCCCACCCGGCAGATCATGAAGGTGGCTTTGGATGATGACGGCTTTCCGTCAGGCACGGCCGAGGTTTTCATTGATACAAATGCTGAAGAGTTAAACCCGGATGGCGCAGTGGTTGATGCTGCGGGGAACATTTGGGTGGCGCAATGGGGCGCAGCGCGAGTTGCCTGTTATGACCCGGATGGCGTGTTCCAAACTGCTATTCCTGTCGGTGGTGCACATTCGTCTTGCCCGGCATTTGGGGGTGATGATCTCTCAACCCTTTACGTGACAAGTGCCACGCAAGACATTGATCCTCCATATGAAATGAACGGTATGACTTTTGTCGCGCAGACGCATGCGACGGGTCAGGAAGAGCACCGCATCTTGCTATGAAACGCACTCTAGGGACGTGTTACTACCCCGAACACTGGCCGCGCGCCATTTGGAAAGAAGACGCCGCGCGTATGGCAGCGCTTGGCCTGACCTGGGTGCGCATCGGCGAATTTGCGTGGAGCAGGTTGGAGCCTGTACCGGGTCAGCTTGACTGGACATGGCTGGACAAAGCAATCGAGGTACTGGGGACTGCGGGCCTGCGAGTGGTTTTGGGAACACCCACCGCTACGCCGCCGCGTTGGGTGGTGGACAAACACCCCGACATGCTGGCGGTTGATGCGGATGGCAAACCGCGCGGCTTTGGTTCGCGCCGGCATTATTGCTTTAGCCATGCCGGCTATCTTGAGGAATGCCGCCGGATCGTACGGCTCATGGCTGAACGCTATGGCAAGAACCCGCATGTGGCGGCTTGGCAAACCGACAACGAATACGGCTGCCACGACACGGTGATTTCCTATTCGCAGCACGCGCGAGAGGCGTTCCGAAGCTGGCTGCGCGCGCGCTACCCGGGGCAGGGGAATGACGGTGACATCGATGCGCTGAACGCGGCCTGGGGCAACGTGTTCTGGTCGATGGAGTACGACAGCTTTGACCAGATCGATCTGCCGAACCTGACCGTTACCGAACCCAACCCTGCCCATGTGCAGGCATTCCGGCGTTTTTCGTCAGAACAAGTGGTCATGTTTAACCGCGCGCAAGTCGAGATTATCCGCGAATATTCCGACGCGCCGATTGCCCATAATTACATGGGCCGCATAACCGAGTTTGATCACTTTGCGGTTGGCGATGACCTCGATATCGCGTCGTGGGACAGCTATCCGTTGGGTTTCCTAGAAGATCGCGTCGGCGCGACGCTTGAGGACCAACGCCACTACGCGCGGCAAGGCGACCCGGATTTTCAGGCGTTTCACCATGACCTCTACCGCGCCGTGGGCAAAGGGCGCTGGTGGGTGATGGAGCAGCAACCGGGTCCGGTCAATTGGGCCCCTTACAACCCGGCGCCTCTGCCCGGGATGGTGCGGCTTTGGACGTGGGAAGCATTTGCCCACGGGGCGGAGGCAGTGTGCTATTTCCGCTGGCGGCAAGCGCCGTTTGCGCAGGAACAGTTGCACGCCGGTCTTTTGCGACCAGACAGCGTGGCGGCGGTCGGGTTTCACGAGGCCGAGGAAGTTGCGCAGGAATTGGCGGATGCGCCTGATGTGACCCCAGCTCAGGCACCGGTCGCTCTGATCTTTGACTACGATGCTTGCTGGTCGTGGCAGGTACAGCCGCAAGGGCAGGGGTTGGACTATTTTGCGCTGGTCTTTGACCTGTATCGCGCGTTCCGGCGGGCGGGGGTGTCGATTGACATTGTGCCACCGTCGCAACGACAGTTCGACGGTTATCGAATTGTGGCCGCGCCGGGCATGATGGTGATGCCGGATGACCTGAAAGCGGCGTTGAATGCTTGCGATGCGGAAGTGCTGGTTGGCCCGCGCAGCGCTGCGCGGGATGCGGATTTCAATATCCCCGTTCCTTTGCCGCCCGCATGGCCCGACCTTGACGCGACAGTGTCGCGACTGGAGACGTTGCGACCCGATATGCCGATCCACGTTGAAGGCGGAGGCGCGGTCAGGAACTGGTTCGAACACCTCGAAGGTGGGGCCGAAACGGTATTTGCGACGGATGACGGGATGCCGGTTGCTCTCCGTTCGGGTGCGGTCACCTACTGCGGTGGTTGGGGCGACGACGCGTTTTTTGACCGATTGGTAAAAGACCTATGCGGGCGCGCCGAAGTGGCAGTTCTAGATCTGCCCAAAGGTGTCCGGGTGCGCGATACGGGCACCGAACGGTTCTGGTTCAACCATAATCCGCAGGGGGTCACCTGCGCGGCGGGTGATCTGCCAGCCGCCGGGGTGATCCGCGAAAGCCTTTCATTCGGCGCGGAATAGCAACGCAGGTGCCCGCGTCGTGACAATCGCCCGGCTCGCCGATGGCGCTTCAGGATTGATAACCCGAGATGATCTCGCTCAGATGTGCCGCTGACCCGGTCAGCGCCGCGTAATCGTCAGTGATCAAATGCACCGGGAACTGGTGCATGAACTCGGCAAATCGGCCTTTGTCGTAGAACGCGTCTTTAAACCCAAGGCTTTCGAAATGCGGCGCGAAGTGGCGGGCGACGCCTCCGCAGAGATACACGCCGCCGAAGGGGAGGTGCACAAGCGCGAGGTTGCTGGCCGCGCGGCCAAGCATGCGAACGAACAT
>CAZCOX010000031.1:0-4085 GCA_964500115.1 uncultured Rhodobacterales bacterium | reverse complement strand
CGGTAAACCGCTGCGGCGTTCATGCCTGTGCCAATGCCGACCACCAGCCGCGCGGCGTGGTCCCCGGCCTGTTCGCCGGGCAGGATGGTTTGCAGATCATTTGCTGACAAAAGGTCAAGCGCATGGCCCTGTGCTTGTAGATCGTTCAGCACCGCGACGGTGGGCGCGCCGGTTGCATCGGCAATGGCGTCGCGTTCGACCATCCAGCTGAGGTTTGTCAGTTCGCCCACACCGTCACGCACGGGGCCCGCCATGGCGACACTGGCCGCATCCAGCGCCACATCCTGATCGGCCATGTAGGCGCGCAGTACAGAGGGCAAATCATCGTAATCCGCGTTGCGGAAGCGTTTGATCGTGTCGGTGCGCACGGTTGAGCCGGTGGTCAGCGCTACGCGGGTGTTTGTGCCACCAAGATCGGCAACCAAAGCGGTCAGGTCAGTCATGTAAGCCTCAGGAACGGGCAAGAGCAGAAGTGAGCGCGTGATAAGAGGATTTGGGCGTGCGGTCCAGACTGTCGAAGTCGACATGCACCAGTCCAAAGCGTTTTTCGTAGCCTAAAGCCCATTCGTAGTTATCGAGAAGCGACCAGATCATGTAGCCCTTGAGCGGCACACCGTCGGCCATCGCCTTTTGCGCGGCCGCGACATGCTGGTTCAGATAGTCGATGCGATGCGGGTCGGCGACGGTACCGCTCTCCAGCACATCCGGTGCCGCCATCCCGTTTTCGGTCACATAGAGCGGCAGGTCTCCGGTGTATTCGCGCGCGGTACGGGTCAGGAAGTTGTAGAGGCCGTCCGGGTAAATCTCCCAATCCATAAACGTTTTGGGCAAGGGACCTTCGACCTCTTCATGGCTGGGCCAAGGGTCGTCATTCGGCGCAATTACCTTGCGGGTGTAGTAATTGATGCCACACCAGTCGAGCGGGGTCTGGATGATCGCAAAGTCATCCTGCCAGCCTTTGGGCATATGCGGCCCGAGGCCCTCCATCACGTTTTCGGGGTAGGCGCCTTTGAACACGCCGCCCATGAAGAACCGGTTGTAGTAGCCGTCGTACAGTTCAGCAGCGGCCTGAGCCTCGGGTGTGTCATCCACCGGGTGTGCCCACTCCATGTTGAACACGCCGCCAAGGTTCGACATGCCCAACCCGCGCATCACCTCAATCGCGGTTCCATGTGCGAGGAGCACGTGGTGCATGGCATGTGCCGTTGCGCGGATGTCGCGCAGGCCGGGGGCGTGGTGGCCCAGGAAATGCGACAGCCAGCCGACGCACCACGGTTCATTGATGGGCGCGACCGAGAACACGCGGTCGCCGATGCGGCGCATGATCACGTCGGTGAAATCGCCGAACCATTTGGCGACGTCGCGATTGCGCCATCCACCCAGATCGGCCAGCGCAACGGGCAGTTCCCAATGGTAGAGCGTGGCGCAAGGTTTGATCCCTCGGTCGAGCATCGCGTCGACCAAACGGTCGTAGAAATCCAGACCTTCCGCGTTTGGCGTCCCGCGCCCCTCGGGCAGGACGCGTGCCCAGCTTGTCGAAAAGCGGTAGGCGTCGAACCCGGCATTGGCCACCAGATCAAGGTCTTCCTCGAACCGGTGATAATGATCACAGGCGCGGTCGCCGTTTTCAGCGCGCACCACATTGCCGGGGGTTGCAGCAAAGGTATCCCAATGGGTTTTGCCCGCGCCACCAAAGGCGTGGCCTTCGATCTGGTAACTGGAGGTGGCGGTGCCAAAGAGGAAATCGTCAGGAAAATCCTGTCGCGAGAAATTCAGCATGAGGCGCTTCCTTATTGTGGGGCGGGGCCGGTGGAGCGGCCGATGATCAGGTCTGCTTCGAGAAGCCGCGACTTAGGTTCCGACATGGGCGAAGAAATCAGCGACAACAGCATGTCCGCCGCTTCGCGCCCGGCAAATCGAACGGAGGAACGCAGGGCGGTGAAGATCGGTACATCATCGCCGTTCTCAAGGTAGCTTAGCGCGTCGTCAAAGGTGATGATCGACACGTCGCGGGCCAGGATCAGCCCGGCCTCCTGCACCGCGCGGCGCACGCCGATGGCCGTGATGATCGAAGAACAGATAAAGGCGGTCGGCGCGTCGTCCTGCGACAGCATCTCTTTGGCGGAGCGGTAGCCGTAGATTTCGGTCATTTCGTCTGTGCGCATGAGGTCTGGCGAAATCGGCATCCCATTCGCCATCAGCGCCATTTCGTAGCCGTGGCGGCGGCGATGGGCAAAATCCATATGCTCCAACCCGTTCAGTAGCGCAATACGACGATGGCCGAGGTCGATCAGGAATTGCGTGCCGCGCTCAAACGCGCCGCGGTTGTTCACGTCGATCCAGGAATAGGGCAGGGCGACGTCGCTGGAGCGGCCATGCACCACGAAAGGCAGGCCAAGTTGGGTCAGCAACGCGATCCGGGCGTCGTTGATAACGGGGCCATGCACGATGATCCCGTCGACCGAGCCTTTTGACCGGATATCCTCATATGCGCGAGCCATGTCTTTGTCGGCGACCAGCGACAGAACCATGTCATACCCGGCGCGGGAATAGGACTCACCGGCGCCTGCGATGAAGTCGCCGAAGACCGGATTTACCATTTCGTGCTGGTTCGAGACGGGAATCACATGGCCGATGGCCAAAGCGCGGCCGGTGGCGAGGCTGATGGCGCGGGTGTTGGGCCGGTAATTCAAATCCTGCGCAGCCCGCAAAACGCGATTTCGCGTGTCTTCATTGACCTCTGGGTAGCCATTTAGGGCACGACTGACCGTGGTCTGCGACAGCTTCAGATGCTCGGACAATTGTTTGAGGTTCACTTCGAAAATCCCAAAGCGCTTTGAATATCTACGTCAACTAACACACAAAAAATCGCGGATGGGAAGCCTCTTTACGCGCGAAAAGTTTCTGCAAAGCAGCGAAAAACAAGGGAAATCCGGTCTGACATTTGGATTGACAGGTTGGTCCAAATGCGCCAGCTTAAGGCATCCAAAGCGCTTTGGAATGATTCCGGGCGACAGTTGTGAAGGCACCAAAAGGTGCAACTTGGGAGGAACTTCATGAAGAAAACACTCACATCGAGTGTGGCGATTGCTGCGCTTTGCGCGAGCGCCGCATCTGCTCAGGACCTGACGGTCTTTGGCCCATGGCTTGGCCCGGATCAGGAGCTGGTTGAACAGGTGCTGTCCGATTTCGAAGCCAAGTCGGGCTATGACGTTGCCTATGTCGGCTCTGACAGCTTTGAGCAGCAGATCATGGTAGATGCCGAAGCAGGCTCTGCACCGAACGTCGCGGTGTTTCCGCAGCCGGGCCTTGCCTCTGACATGGCTGCGCGCGGGTTCCTGACGCCGCTGAAAGACGGCACAGCCGACTGGGTGCGCGACAACTATGCGGCGGGCCAGTCGTGGGTTGATCTGGGTACGTATTCCGGTGCGGACGGTTCCGACAACCTGTATGGCTTTTTCTACAAGGTCGATGTGAAATCGCTGGTTTGGTACAGCCCGGAGAACTTTGAGGATGCGGGCTATGACGTGCCCACAACCATGGAAGAACTCAAGGAACTGACCGATCAGATCGTGGCGGATGGTGAAACACCGTGGTGCATCGGTCTAGGCTCCGGTGGTGCTACCGGCTGGCCTGCGACTGACTGGGTCGAAGACATGATGCTGCGCACGCAGGCGCCTGACGTCTATGACCAGTGGGTGGCCAATGAGATCCCGTTCAATGACGAGCGTGTTGTTGCAGCGATTGACGAATTCGGCGCGTTTGCCCGCAACGACGATTACGTTGCTGGTGGGGCAGGCGCGGTTGCTTCCACAGACTTCCGCGACAGCCCAAAGGGTCTCTTTGCGGCACCTCCACAGTGCTACATGCATCGTCAGGCGTCGTTCATCCCGGCGTTCTTCCCGGAAGGCACCGAAGTTGGCGCGGACGCCGATTTCTTCTACTTCCCGGCTTATGAAGGCAAAGACCTTGGCGCGCCAGTTCTGGGCGCGGGTACGCTCTGGGCCATCACCAACGAAAACGACGCGGCCCATGATCTGATCGCGTATCTGCAAACAACGGATGCGCATGAGATCTGGATGGCG
>CAZCOX010000030.1:13966-19197 GCA_964500115.1 uncultured Rhodobacterales bacterium | reverse complement strand
GGGTCTTCATAGCTCCAGGCCGCGTTTTTGATCGTCGTGCTTTTCGTCACGACGTCGAAATAACTGGCGGTGCCTTTGTGCGGGCACGTCGTGCTGTGATCGCTCTCGTCGAGAAACGCCATGGCGATATCGCCGCGCGGGAAATAGATGACAAACGGCAGGTCGCCTTCGGTCAGTTCCAGCGCGTTTGTCGTTTCGGCAAGAACCGCACCACCGGCGCGCACCGTCCAGGTTCCAGCAGCCGGTCGGATCGAAATATGCTTGTTCATCAAAAATCTCCCTTGCACGCGATGTAGCGGGCTTAGCTGCGGTTTGTAAATGTTTCTGGATCAGATTGGTGCGCAGGCGCGGTCCAACCAGTTTTTTGCGGCACCATCGAGGGATGGTCCAATCCTTTCAAAGACTTCGCCGTGATAGGTGTTCAACCAAGCACGTTCGCCGTCGGTCAGCAACGTGGTGTCCACAAGCCGTGTGTCAATGGGGGCAAAGGTCAGTGTTTCAAAGCACAGCATCTTGGGCACGGTTTGGCCGGGCAGTTCTGATGCTTCTTTCACGATGACGAGGTTTTCGATCCGAATGCCAAAGGCTCCTTCTTTGTAAAACCCCGGCTCGTTGGAAAGGATCATCCCCGGCATCAAGGCCACCGTGCCGGTTCGGGCCAGCCGTTGGGGGCCTTCGTGTACGCTGAGGTAAGACCCCACGCCGTGACCGGTGCCGTGGGCATAGTCCAAGCCGTGCTGCCATAATGCATGGCGGGCGAAAGCATCCAGATCGCGCCCGGCCATGCCTTTGGGCCAGCGCAATTGCGAGATGGCGATCATGCCTTTCAGGACAAGTGTGAATGCCTTGCGCTCTTCATCACCCACAGTGCCGATAGCGATGGTGCGCGTGATGTCGGTGGTGCCATCCACATATTGCCCGCCGCTATCGACCAGCAGCAAACCGGCATCCACGGTTCGGTTCGTGTTTTCAGTGACCCGGTAGTGCACGATCGCGCCGTTCGGCCCGGAGCCTGAGATCGTGTCGAAGCTGATATCGCGCAGAGCATTTGTGGCCGTACGCTCAGCTTCCAACCGTTTGACCACATCGATCTCGGTGAATGTGCCGGGCGTTTGATCGTCCACCCATGTTAGAAACCGCGCGACGGCAGCGCCATCGCGCTTGTGCGCTGCACGCGCGCCATCCAGTTCGGCGGTGGATTTGCAGGCTTTGGGCAGAACGCACGGGTCCTGCGCCTCGATCACATCTATGCCGGCAGCATTCAGGGCGTCGTAGACTGCGACAGGGCAACTTGACGGATCGATCTGAACCGATCCGTCGAGCGACGCGAGCGTTTTCAGGAACGCGTCGGATTGCGCTACCCGTACCGTGGTTCCGAAATGGTCGGCCAACCCTTCAAGCTTCGCCGGGTCTGCGAAAAGGGTGACGGACCCCGCCGCATGCAAGATCGCAAAACCATGCAGGAAAGGTGTTTTTGGCACGTCATTGCCACGGATATTGAGCAGCCAGCAAATGCTGTCTGGCAACGTCAGGACCGCGTGATCGGCAGGTGATAGTGCCCCGGCCAGACGATTGATTTTGTCGAGATGAGTCTCGCCGGTCAGTTCCAGCGGTTGCTCGAACGCGGGTTCAGATGGCGGGGCGGGTTGATCCTGCCAGATTTGATCAATGAGGTTTTGGTCGAGCTTGCGGAATTGCACGTGATCCGCCGCCGCTTCCAACTCGCGGTGCTGGGCGACGGTGTGCAACCATGGGTCAATCCCGATGACCTGATCCGCGTCCGCGTTGTCTGCGATCCATTTGCCCACTGTCTTTTCGGGCCAATCCACGGGTGTGAACACGTCCGCCACCTGGCTCCGGACCTGCACGCGGTACCGCCCGTCGACAAAGACACCCGCGATATCGGGCAAGACGACGCAATACCCAGCAGAACCGGTGAATCCAGTCAGCCACGACAGGCGTTCGTCCCGCGCTGCCACATACTCACCCTGATGCACATCCGCGCGCGGTATGACAAAGCCGCTCACCCCTTCTTCCAACATCGCTGCGCGCAGTGCGCTCAGGCGCGGTGGGCCCTGTTCGGGGGCGGCGGTTTCGGAAAAGCTCTGGAACATCAGGGATTTCCCTCTCTTGGCTCAGCTCGCGCGTTTGATCCCCATGACGCGCGCCCGCGCGCGCGGATCGGTGTCAAAGAGCGACGCGAGTTGTTCGGTCATCGCACCTGCGAGCTGTTCAACATCGGTGATTGTTACCGCTCGCTCGTAGTAGCGCGTCACGTCATGGCCGATACCGATGGCCAGCAATTCCACCTGTTTGCGCCGCTCAACCATCGCGATCACATCGCGCAGGTGTTTCTCCAGATAATTTGCCGGGTTCACCGAAAGCGTGCTGTCATCCACTGGCGCGCCGTCTGAAATCACCATCAGGATCTTGCGCGCCTCTGGCCGTCCAATCATCCGCCGATGCGCCCATTCAAGCGCTTCGCCGTCGATGTTTTCTTTGAGCAAGCCCTCTTTCATCATCAAACCAAGATTGGGACGCGTACGCCGCCACGGGGCATCGGCCCCTTTGTAAATGATGTGACGCAAGTCATTCAGGCGCCCAGGCTGCTGTTCGCGCCCTTCGTTCAACCACTTTTCGCGGGCTTGGCCACCTTTCCAGGCACGCGTGGTGAACCCGAGGATTTCGACCTTGACCGAGCACCGCTCCAGCGTGCGCGCCAGAACATCCGCGCAAATCGCCGCAATGGAAATCGGACGCCCGCGCATCGAACCGGAATTGTCGAGAAGCAGCGTCACAACCGTATCGCGAAACTCTGTGTCTTTTTCGACCTTGAAACTCAGAGGCGTCGTCGGGTTGGCAACAACACGGGCCAGACGACCCGCATCCAGAATGCCTTCTTCCAGGTCAAATTCCCAAGACCGGTTCTGCTGCGCCTGCAACCGCCGCTGCAGCTTGTTGGCCAAACGGCTCACCGCGCCTTTGAGTGGCTCAAGCTGCTGGTCGAGATAGGCGCGCAGGCGTTCCAACTCGACCGGTTCGGCCAGGTCTTCCGCCGCGATCTCTTCATCGTGTTCGGAATCGAAAACCGTGTAATCGGGGTCGGCCTCGGAGAACGGGGCAGGGGGTGGCGGCTCCAGTGGTGCTTCGCCGTCGGGCATTTCAGCCTCTTCACCCATCTCCTGATCGGCCATCTCGTCCATAGAGACTTGCGCCTGCGAGGGGTCTTGCGTTTCGTCCTGGCTTGATTCAGGGCTGGCTTCTGCCTCGTCCTGCTGATCATCGTCCTGGCCCGTGCTGTCGGGCTCCTGCTCGTCGTCAGCACCATCTTCCGCCTGATCTTCGGCATCTTCGTCCAGCTGGTCGGGGTCATCCCCCAATTGATCGCCATAACCAAGATCGGTGATGACGGACCGCGCGAACCGCGCAAACGCGGCCTGGTCTGACAATACCTCGTCGAGGTTATCGAGTGTATCGCCTGCCTGGCCCTCGATAAAGCCGCGCCAAAGGTCCATGACATTCTGCGCGCCATCGGGCAGGTCGCGCCCTGTTGCCAAGTGACGCACAAGATAGCCCGCTGCAACAGAGAGCGGTGCGTCTGAAGCCTCTTTGATCTGATCGTAGCCGCGCCGCATCGCCTCATGGCCAATCTTGGCATCGATATTACCCGCAGTGCCGGGCATGTCGCGCGCGCCCATCGCTTCGCATCGGGCGGTTTCCATCGCCTCATACAGCTCACGCGCCATGTCGCCTTGCGGGCAGTAGCGATTATGGGTGCCCGCGTCGTGATAGCGCCGGTTCATCGCCATGGCATCCGCTGTGCCGCGCGCCAGCATGACCTCGTCACGGGTCAGACGGCGGCTGATTTGCGGCAACCGCATTGCGTCGCCGGACATGCCGGAGGGATCAACCGAGTAGCTGACGGTCAATTCCGGGTCATCGGCCAGCACCTTTGTCGCTTCTGCCAATGCCTTTTTGAACGGATCGGCGGGGTTGTCAGATGGTTTGCTCATAATTGCCCCGCCCTTGCTTCTTCGGTTTCGAAATACCTCGGGAGTGTGAGGGCCGCGCCCTCACGCGCGCCGTAGGCGCGCATCGGTCGGATCGGCGCAGCCGATCCGAAGCCATCACGCAATACTCAACGAGGCTGCACTTTCGGGCAATTCCTCATCAAAGCACCGCTGGTAGAACTCTGCAACCGTCTGGCGTTCCAACTCGTCGCATTTGTTGAGGAAAGACACCCGGAAGGCGTAGCCCACGTCGCGGAAAATCTCGGCGTTTTGCGCCCAGGCGATCACGGTACGTGGACTCATCACCGTCGAGAGGTCTCCGGCCATGAAGGCAGTGCGCGTCAGGTCGGCCACGGTTACCATCTGGCGGATCGCCTTGCGGCCTGCTTCGGTGTTGTAATGCGGGGCTTTGGACAGAACGATGGAAGTCTCTGCATCAATTGACAGGTAGTTCAGCGTGGCAACAAGCGACCACCGGTCCATCTGGCCTTGGTTGATCTGTTGCGTGCCATGGTACAGTCCGGTGGTGTCGCCCAAGCCAACCGTATTGGCCGTGGCAAAGATACGGAAGTACTTGTGGGGAGTGATCACCTCGTTCTGGTCCAACAGCGTCAGCTTACCGTCCGTTTCCAGAACCCGCTGGATTACAAACATAACGTCCGCGCGGCCCGCATCGTATTCATCGAACACGATCGCAGTCGGGTTGCGCAGCGCCCAAGGCAGAATGCCTTCCTGAAACTGGGTGGTCTGCTTGCCATCCACTAGCTTGATCGCGTCCTTGCCAATGAGGTCAATCCGGCTGATGTGGCTGTCAAGGTTTACGCGCACGCAGGGCCAGTTCAAACGTGCGGCCACCTGTTCGATATGGGTCGATTTACCCGTACCGTGGTAGCCCTGAATCATCACACGACGGTTGTTGCGGAACCCGGCAAGGATCGCGAGCGTCGTGTCGGGGTCAAACTTGTAGGTGCTGTCGATGTCCGGCACACGTTCTGTGCGCTCAGGAAAGCCATGGACAACCATGTCTGTATCGATGCCAAAAACCTCACGTGCCGAAATCTCTTCGGAAGGTTTGGCGTTGATGTCGATTGTCCCGTCAGCCATGTTGCGGCCATCCTCTTATGCTGTGCGATTGCGCTTGTGTGGTGCAACATAATGGCGGGAGGGGCAAGGGAAAGGGCAGGGGAAATCGTGTATGAAGCTGCCGGAAATACAGGACAG
>CAZCOX010000030.1:0-13866 GCA_964500115.1 uncultured Rhodobacterales bacterium | reverse complement strand
CAACCCAATGCGCGGCCTTCCACGGTTGAAGCTCAAGATGGGTCTCTGTCGGGTGTGTTGGACCAAATGCCTCCGGCCAGATCGACTCTGATGCGGCGCATTATCCTCGACGGTGAGGGCTACGCCGATCTTTCCCGCGCCTCCCAGGTCGATGTTGGCACAGTGCGCACGTCTATTGCACAAACGCTGGCGAGCCTTGCAGAAAAACTCGGTGCGCCGGAATTTTCGCGGGAGGACATTATTGCAGCGGGCGAGGCGGCTTTGGGGCTTAGAGACCGTGGCTCAAGCGCGCCCGAGTTGTCCGCATTCTGGAACACGCAGATCGCGACAATGATCGGAGCGGAGGTGCAGAGCGTTGCACCGTCAAGTCAGCTCAAGCGCCGATTGGACGCGGCACTATTCGCAGAAAAACGCGAAACGCTATGGCAGCAAGTTTGGCCCTATGCCGCAGGCGGGGTCGCGGCAGCGTTCCTGTTGTGGGTCGTGGTCGCAAGCGGGTTGCTGGTGCCGATTTAAGCCAGGCCGAAAGAATACTCGCGCAGACTTGTGCCACTGTTTGTTGCGACGAATGGGTTCCGGTCGCACATTGATACACAAGAAATCGGAGACCATCATGCAACGACGCCATTTTCTACAAGGGGCCGCATCTGTGTTTGGACTGTTCGCCGCCACGAATTCCGCAACCGCTGTAAGCGGCACGTTTGAAGTGACCCGCAGCAAGGCGGAGTGGAAAGCGATGCTTTCGCCGTTGCAATACAGCGTCATGCGCGAAGAAGCGACAGAGCGGGCCTTCACCTCGCCGTTGAATAATGAACACCGCAAGGGTGTGTTTCATTGCCGTGGTTGTGATCTGCCGCTTTACGCGTCACAGCACAAGTATGATAGCGGGACCGGCTGGCCGAGTTTTTGGCAAGCCCAAGACAACGCGATTGGCACCAAGAAAGACCGCAAGCTTTTGTTTGTACGGACGGAATGCCACTGCCGCCGCTGCGGCAGTCACTTAGGCCACATCTTTGACGACGGCCCGCAACCTACCGGCAAGCGGCACTGCATCAACGGCGTGAGCCTTGTGTTTAAAGCGGCTTAGCTTCGAACGCAGGTCGGAAAATTGGCATCGTTGCCGCAATACTGGCCGATGCCGCGGCGCTTGTATCTGCCGGTACGGTGTAGACCTTGCGCACTCAGATTAACCAGACAAGATAGGCTCCGGTTTTTTGTCGGACGGCTCCGAAAAATTAGAATTTTCTAAACAGGTCCCAGATTATTCGTACGAATAATCTGGCCAGCGCCCAGAAAATTCTGTGAGGCACGGCCGACAAGTATTTTTCAAAAGTAAATGTAAACCTGGATCGCGATTTGGCAGCCTGTTCGATTCTGCCTGCATCTGCTTCTCGTCCTTCTACTTAGCGTCCCCCGCGTGCGCCCAAGCCCAGCTGCATCAACGACGTGCGGACCGGCTTGACCGCATACAGCAGGTCAAGGCCCTTTGCCCGAATGTCACGCAACGGCTGTGGGCTAAGCATTGATGTCCGGTTCAGCAACGTGATCCCGGCAACGCGCGCGGTGATGTCTGCAACACGCTTACGATGATAACTGTCGAGCATAGACCGGTTGCCAAGATCGCCCGCGGCCTGGCGCGCCAAATCCCGCAGAACGCGCAAATCGGTGAGGCTCATGTTCAGCCCTTGCGCACCGATCGGTGGCACAACATGCGCGGCTTCGGCGACCAGAGCGATCCGCTCGGCGCTCAGACGTGAGGCTTCCTGACTGATGATCGGCCAAATCGTGCGGTTCGAGGCCAGCCTCAAGCGACCAAGCAAACCACAGGACCGTGCGTTCATGGCCGTTTCGAAAGCTTGGATGTCCAGATCAAAAAGCGCCTCTGCTTTTGGGCCTTCCTCCATCCAGACAATGGCTGACGACGGTTGGCCGTCATAGTCGGACAACGGCACAAGTGTAAAAGGCCCGCCTGTGCGGTGAATTTCGGTCGAGATGTTTTCATGCGGAACTGTGTGGGTGACGGCGAAGGCCAATGCCTTTTGTCCGAACCGTGTGGTGCGTACGTCTATTCCGGCAGCTTTGCGCATCGGAGAATTTCGACCATCCGCCGCAACCACCAGCTTGCAACGCACTTTGATTCCATCGCTCAGGCCGACACGCGCTTCGGCCTCGCGGGTGAAAAGGGTGGTTGTTTTTGTGCCTGGCTTGAATGTGACGTTGGCCATTTCTTCCAAATGGGCGGCGAATTCGCGGCGCAACAACCAGTTGGGCAGGTTCCAGCCAAAGGGCAGGTCGGAGATATCCGAGGCGTCGAAGGATTTGGAAACACGCGGGGTTGGCGTTTCGCCGCCAGCATCGACAACGCGCATGGTTTGTAGCGGCATGGCTTGTTCGGCGAGGTGCGCCCACAGTCCGATCTCTTCCAGAAACGCCTGAGCAGGTTGCAAGAAGGCGGTCGAGCGCAGGTCGGCGCCATCCGCGTCGCGTTTGGTGATCGGTGGCGTTGGGTCGACGCACAGAACCTGATACCCTTCGGCACCAAAAG
This sequence comes from uncultured Rhodobacterales bacterium, assembly GCA_964500115.1. Lineage (GTDB taxonomy): Bacteria > Pseudomonadota > Alphaproteobacteria > Rhodobacterales > Rhodobacteraceae > Marivita. The sequence goes on along the minus strand of CAZCOX010000030.1, from coordinate 11,321 downwards.
CGACCGCTGCAGCGAGACCGGCAATGCCGCCGCCGGAAACAACAATGTCGTAGTCCATGGCTTTCTCCTTTGGTGTAGAGCTAGGGCGCGACATGGAGTCTGGCGATGCGACATCGCGACCGTTAAACGGCTACCTCAACTGGGCCAAAAACGAAGTCAAATCATCGGTGTGGTGATGAATGTGCTCGGCATCGACCGGGTCTTCGGCGACATGGACAGTTCGCATCCCCATCGCGTGTGGCGCTGCAAGATTGCGCACGTCGTCTTCGAACATGGCGGCCACGTCTGTTTGAACCCGATCCCGCTCGAAAACGCGTTCAAATGCGGCGCGTTCGGGTTTTGGTTGAAAATCCGCATGCTCCACGCCGTAGATCGCATCAAAGATCCCATCCAGTCCGCGCGCGCGCAGCACGTTTTCGGCGTACGGGGCAGACCCGTTTGTGTAGACAATGCGCCGCCCGGGCAGCGACTTGATATGATCCGCCAGATGCGGGTCTTTGGGCAGAACCGAAAAATCGATGTCGTGCACATCGTATAGATACGGTGTCGGGTCCACATCGTGTTCGCGCATGAGACCGGCGAGGGTGGTGCCGTAAGCTTTCCAGTATTTGACGCGGAGACGGTTTGCTTCGGCGTGATCGACGCCGAGCGCATCCATGACATACTGCGTCATGCGCACTTCGATCTGATCGAAAAGCCGCACCGCAGGCGGGTAGAGCGTGTTGTCGAGGTCGAACACCCAGTGCACGACATGATCGAAAGCGTCTTTTACCATGCGCGTGACCCTATGCGCGGTGGCAGGTGGGGGCAACGGCTTGGCTTGCCTCTTTTGGGGATGGGGCGCTATCGTGGTGCGACCGGCAAAAGGACACGCGCCATGAAAGACAGCAAATCCCCGCAGAAGGACGCGTATTCCTCCATTCTTGAGGCGATTGACGTGGGCGTTTACAAGCCAGGTGACCGCCTTGTCGAAAGTGATCTGGCAGAGCGGTTTGGCATGTCGCGCACGCCAATCCGCGAGGCGCTGCAACGGCTTGAGACACAGTCCTTGTTGGCGCGCGACGGCCGGTCACTGATTGTTGCCTCGCTGGATCACAACCAGATGGCCGAGCTGTATGTCGTGCGCACCGAACTGGAGGGGCTGGCAGCGCGGCTTGCGGCCCGCCATGCGACCGACGAAGAGGTTCAGGTGCTGCGCGATATGGTTGAGGAAGACCGTGCTTTATTGAGCGATCCGGGCGCTCTGGCCCGGGCAAATCGACGGTTTCACAAGCAAATCCACCTAGCGTCGCACAACCGGTTTCTGGTCCAACAGCTTGATTTGGTGCACCGGTCTATGGCGCTCATGGCGACAACCTCTCTTGCGGCGCAAGGTCGGGGCGAGATTGCGCTGGCCGAACATCAGGCAATTGTGGATGCAGTGGCAGCACGGGATGAAGACGCAGCCTATAAGGCGTTGCGAGACCATATCTCGGTCGCGTTCGTCACGAGATTGAAGCTGGATTCTTTAGCCAAGGATCACGGTTGAAGCACCGAGGTATGGATGTCGCCACCGGGCGTGTCCGGCGCAGATACGCCGTGCGTCGTCTTATCCCAGTAGAAGGGTTTGAGGATCAGTTCCATGATCGCCTTGTAGACGGCGACCACGCCCATTGGGTGGTAGAACATCATCATTGGCACCCATTGCATGAGTTTTTCGTGCTGAGTGCGGGCGACGGCAAAGAAGCCCACCAAGAGTGACAGAAGCTCGGTAACTAAAAAAAGGCCCAGAAGGCCTTTGAGAGCAGGTGGAGGAAAGACCTCTGTAAAGGGAGTTTGTAAGCCAAAGAACACCAGCCAAAAACACCAAAGGAACGGTGCCAAGGTAAATTGCAGAATAGTGGTCAGAAAGAATACCTGAAAGCCGATGAACTTGCGCGTTCCCACGTCGCGCCAGTGTTTGAATGGGCGGCGCATGTGCACGATGTACGTGATCATATACCCCTTGAGCCACCGAGAGCGTTGTTTGATCCACGCGCGAATCCGGTTGTTGGCTTCTTCGCGTGTGACAGTCGGCAGCATGACCGTCTTGTACCCGAACCGTGCCAGCCGGACGCCGAGATCCGCATCTTCGGTGACGTTATGGGCGTCCCATGCGCCGACCTGCTTTAGCGCATGACGGCGCAGGTAAACCGTCGTGCCGCCCAAAGGAATTTGCATGCGCAACCGCGCGGCACCTGCAAGTATCACCCGGAACCACGTGGCGTATTCAATCGTAAAGCACCGGGCGATCCAATTGGATCGCGAGTTATAGAAATCCAATATGCCTTGGACACAGGCGACTTCTTTCGGGGTGGTGTGAAATGTCTCGACCACGCGTTCGATCTGGTCGGCAGCCGGTGCATCCTCGGCGTCGAGCACGCCAATGATGTCGCCTCGCGTGAAATTCAACGCGTAATTCAGTGCGCGCGGTTTTGTTTTGATGCGACCGTCAGGTACTTCGATGACACGTATCCATGATGGCAGGGATTGCGCGTCAATCATGTGTTTTGTTTTTTTGTCGAATTTTTCGACAACGAAGACGACATCGAGAAGCGACTTTGGATACGTCAAACGAGAAAGCCGGGCGATGAGTTCATTTACAATGCGTTCTTCCCTGAACATGGGGACCATGATCGAAACGATGGGTCGCTCATCTAATGGGACTTCAATCGGCTGCTGATCGGGTTTTCGATAGCCGGCAAAAAGCATGACCAGTTTGAAAACGACACACGCGAACAGGTTCGCCACAGCAACGAACGTCAGCATGATGAAAAACAAGCGGGGCATCAAAAAGATCAATGCAAAACTTAAACCGAAAAACAGGGTGGCGAGCAAGCCGCGTTTCCAGGTCATCTTGTTGATATCACGGCAACTTAGCTCTTCCGGCAACTGCGTTTCGGCGTGATCAATCAATTGCTGTGAATGATTCTCCGCAATGAGCCTTTGAATATCGGCCTCAGACATGGTCGCCAGAATGACAGGGCCAATTCGCTCTTCGAGCATGTGGCGCAGGTGGCTGGGGTGGTCGGCATGTGCCGTTGCAACCAGTGTTGCATTGCCGAGTTTGTCCCAAGGCAAGACCAAGTGTTCCAGACAGAACTCCGGCTTCAGGAGGTCGATAACATCCAAAGGCGGGTCGTAGGTGTCGGGATCGAGTTTTCTTTGTGTCGCAGCGAGTGCCGCGGCGCGCGTCAAAATATGATCTTCGACAGATGGGTACAGCTTGCGGGTCTCCGTCTTGCGCGGCACTGCCACAAATGGCGAGCCTGCCATATTTTGCGCATCGTAAACCATATCACCCCCGCCATGCCGGCAGGGGTAATAAACGGTTAATCGGTTAATTGACGGTTAATCTGATCAGGCTTTGACCGATTTTGCGTCTGCCATGGAGGCTGCAAACCGTTCGAACAGGTAATAGCTGTCTTGCGGGCCGGGGCTGGCTTCGGGGTGCTGTTGGACGGAAAAGACAGGGCGGTCTGCCAAACGGATCCCGCAGTTTGATCCGTCAAAAAGCGACACATGCGTTTCCAGAACACCTGTTGGCAGGGACTGGCTGTCTACCGCAAAGCCGTGATTCATCGACGTGATCTCAACCTTGCCCGTCTCGATCTCTTTTACAGGATGGTTCGCGCCGTGATGTCCGTGATTCATCTTGATGGTCTTGGCACCAACTGCCAGTGCGAGCATCTGGTGTCCAAGGCAAATGCCAAACATCGGCAGTTTTGTCTCATTCAGGATCGTCTGGATCATCGGAACGGCATAAGCGCCGGTCGCCGATGGGTCACCCGGGCCATTAGACAAAAAGACGCCATCCGGATTGTGGGCCAACACCTCTTCGGCGGTGGCTGTCGCGGGCAGGACGGTGACATCACACCCGGCACTTGCCAGGCACCGCAGGATGTTGCGTTTGGCGCCGTAGTCGAGTGCCACCACCTTGTGTTTTGGATCAGCCTGTTTCGTATACCCTTCTGGCCACGCCCACCGCATTTCATCCCAGCGATAGGATTGTGCGCATGTGACGTCCTTGGCGAGGTCCAACCCTTCCAGCCCGGGGAACGCGCGCGCTTTGGCGACCAGTGCGGCGACGTCAAAGTTTCCGTCCGGGTTGTGCTCCATCGCGACATGCGGCGCACCTTGTTGACGAATGGCGCGGGTAAGCCTGCGTGTGTCAACGCCGCCGATTGCGATCCGACCGCGCGAGGCGAGCCAGTCAGAAAGTTCGCCGACGGCCCGCCAGTTGGAGCTTTGCGTCGGCATCCATTTTACAACCATGCCTTCGGCCACCGGGTCGCCGGTTTCATCGTCGTCCGGGTTCACCCCGACATTGCCGATATGTGGGAAAGTGAAGGTTACGATCTGCCCGGCGTAAGACGGGTCTGTCATGATCTCCTGATAGCCGGTCATGGCGGTGTTAAAACACAGCTCTGCCACTGCGGTGCCGGTTGCGCCAAAGCCCTGACCATAGAAAACGGTGCCATCAGCCAGTGCAAGACATGCCGTTGGTGTGTCAGTCGAAAGCTGGGACATGAGGCGACTCCAATGGCTGTAAATCGAGCGGAACCTAAGGGGGCGCTGTCGTGTGGTCAAGGGATTGGAAAAAAACAAGAATGTTTGAAATCAACTGCTTAGCAGAAACGCGATTGCTTGCGTCGGGTTAGGCCATTTCGTAATGTGCAGTTTCGATCAACCATGTGGATGGGAATTCATGGACCTCCGAACTCGGATCACCTCGTCGATCAAGCAAGCGATGCGGGACAAAGACAGCACCCGGCTTTCAACGCTGCGTTTGATCAATGCCGCCATCAAAGACCGTGATATCGCAGCCCGTGGCGAGGGCAAAGAAGACGGGGTTGGCGAAGACGAAGTGCTTGGCATCCTTGGGAAAATGGTCAAGCAGCGCAAAGATACCGCCAAAACCTACGAGGAAGCAGGTCGTCTTGATCTTGCCGAACGGGAATCGGCTGAAATCGAGGTAATCGAAGAGTTTTTGCCGCGCAAACTGGGGGATGACGAGGTGCTCAAGGCGATTGATGCGGCTGTGTCCGAAACCGGTGCTGCCTCGATCCGTGACATGGGTAAGGTCATGGGCGCTTTGAAATCCAAGTATACAGGTCAGATGGATTTCGGTGCTGTTGGCCCCAAGGTTAAAGATCGTTTGGCAAGCGGCTAGGTCGCCAAGCCAAAATCACGCCTGATCTCGGACAAACGCGTCGCTTCAGTGATCTTGTAGCGTTGCACAAACCGCGTCTTGAAATTGACGCGACCGCGCCGCGCGCCAAAGTTTTCGCCGTGATTGAGCATGTAGAGCACGGATGGGAAGGTCAGCGGGTGAAGCGATTGCCCTGCGAGCGCAGCGAGATACGGGAACATGCGGTGTTCGTGCTGTGTCATCTCGGCCAGGAATGCGGTTGACGCGGGCTCAACCGGGTCGTGGTAAAGTGCTGCGCAACTCCCGCAAAGCTTCCAGAAGGGTTTGCGCATTGGGGCCGTGATGCTCCGCGTGTCCGCCAACGCGATGTCACCGCCGGAGACATCCATCACCAAACCGGACTGAACAAGGTATCCACCGGGCTTTTGCCGCGTCAACATTTCCGACACAGCGGCTGGGTGGAGCAAATCATCGGCGTCGAAGGACATAACGTATCCCGGCTTGGATACGCGCTGGTGCAAGGTATCGTAGAGGACGCGTAGCTTGCGCCATTTGTCGTTGCCGGGGGTTGTGTCGGTGAACGGAACAAACGCGATCCTAGAGTCGGTGGGAAGATCTGGCTTGTCCTGACCGCAAACAATGGCCTGCCAGTTTGGATTCTCCTGCCGAAGAAAGCCTTTCAAAGTTGTCGTGAGCCTGTCGCTTACAGCTTGCCAATCCCCCACCTGCGCGGCGCCTACCATCGGGATCAGGAATGTCACTTGTCGCGCTGTTTGCTGCAGAGGATTGATCGCTCTAAGCTCCAGCGCTGCTTTTTCCGACGGCACCAATCCGTGGCTGGACTGCGTATTTTTTGAAATGTGCGCCTGGATCAAATGGCGCGCGCGCAAAAGCTTGGGGACGGCAGGGGCCTGAGCCATGGATGATCCGATCAGGAATGCGCGAATTGGCGGACGCGGTCGCTGAGTTCCGCAAACAACTCTTTGCGTTCGTCCTCGCTTAGAAAGGCTCCGATCTCGACCTCGCGCCCCGAACCGGAGAGCGTCACATAATGCGGCACCGGCCCGCCTTTCTGATGCAGGGTCACTTGCGTCCAATACGGGTTGCTATGCCACTCCTGCACGTCGCCTTTTGGGTTCTTGCGCGTCAGGTGCAGATCTTCGGGGGTGAGCCGTAGGACCTCCAGAATTTGAAGATCACGTTCGTTGCGCCGGAGCGCGTACCACATCGCGGCGAGCGCAATGAGCATAAAGGGCAGGATGCCCCAGAGCAGGACTGTGCCGATCAGCCCGTATAGTGGAATGGTTGAAAGTGTGAATATCCCCAGGATGGTTGCGGCGAACCCATGCGCCGGAAGCGATTGATGTGGCCAGAGATGCAATTCGGCACTGTCGGTCTGGGTGTCTTTCCAAGTGTAAGGCATGAGCGTCTAGTATCCCGTCAGCAGCATGTCGGTGGCGCGGATGATATCGTCACGCATATGCGCAGCGGAGCCCACGCGCGTTCCGATTTCTCTTAGCGATAGCGTTGCCAATTCTGTTGCTTGCAATCGTAGTCTTAAATCGCCCATGTCAATTTCAGGAGATAGGTATTTGAACGGCGGTTCATTCCAATCCTCGGGCAGCAATCTAGCTACGACCCGTGTTGCAAGGCTGTCCAAAGCATCACTTTGAAGGACAATAACATAGGTGCCGTTCCGGGACAGGTAGACGTCAAACTGCTTGGCCACGGCGTTACCATTTCCTGTAGTCGTCGAGAGGTAAGCCTTCTTTTTCGACACGGGCGTTATATGCCGCAACTGCGTCCCTATTCTCTTCTTTCCAACGCGCCGCTTCGGCCTTGCGCACCTGATCTTCGATCCCGGCTTCTGCGGCGCGCGACAGGTTTACGTTGACCTTTTTCGCCCGGGCAATCAGGTCGGCGTCCAAGCTAAGGCTGGTCGATTTACGTGGCATGGCTATCTCCTATGGCATGATTCATACCGCAAATCATACCGCGAAACCAAGGTAATTTTCCCAACAAAAAGCCCCAGCACGATGCCGGGGCTTTTGCAATTTGTGTCAAACCAAGACGCCTAGTGGGCGTGTTTGTTTTCCCAGTCTTCCCGCTTTGGGAGCTGTTCGAACGTGTGCTCCGGCGGTGGAGAAGGCAGGGTCCATTCCAATGTGTCCGCGTACTCGTTCCACGGGTTCGGGCGCGTTTCGGCACGACCTTTGACAAGGCTGTACGCGATCACACCGATGAAAAAGAGGAACGATGCGAAAGACAGGAAGGCACCCCAGCTGGATACGTAGTTCCAGGTCGCGAACGCTTCGGGATAGTCGATGTAGCGGCGTGGCATACCCTGGCGACCCAAGAAGTGCTGCGGGAAGAACGTGATGTTTGTGCCGATGAAGAACGTCCAGAAGTGCAGTTTGCCCGCCCATTCAGGGTACATCTTGCCGGTCATCTTGGGGAAGTAGAAGTAGATCCCTGCGAAGATCGCAAAAACGGCGCCAAGGCTCATCACGTAGTGGAAGTGGGCCACAACGTAGTAGGTGTCATGATACGCACGGTCCACAGCGGCCTGTGACAGCACGATGCCGGTCACACCACCAACGGTGAAGAGGAACAGGAAGCCGAAGGCCCAGAGCATCGGGGTTTTGAACTCGATGGAGCCGCCCCACATCGTGGCGATCCAGGAGAAGATCTTCACCCCTGTCGGCACCGCAATCACCATCGTTGCCAGCATGAAGTAAGATTGCTGGGTCAGCGACATGCCAACAGTGTACATGTGGTGCGCCCACACGACGAAGCCCAAAGCACCGATTGCGATGATCGCCCAGACCATTGGCAGATAGCCAAAGACGGGCTTGCGGCTGAACGTGGCAACCACGTGGCTGATAATACCAAAGCCCGGCAAGATCACGATGTACACTTCTGGGTGCCCAAAGAACCACAGAATGTGCTGGTAGAGGATCGGGTCACCGCCACCGGCTGGATCAAAGAATGTTGTGCCGAAGTTGCGGTCCGTCAGCAGCATGGTGATCGCACCCGCCAGCACTGGCAGCGCCAAGAGGATCAGCCAAGCTGTGACAAAGATCGACCATGCAAATAGCGGCACTTTGAACAGCGTCATGCCCGGTGCGCGCATGTTCAGGAACGTTGTGATCACGTTGATCGCACCCAGGATCGATGATGCGCCCGAGACGTGAACCGCGAAGATCGCAAGGTCCATCGACATGCCGCCTTCGTTGGTCGACAGCGGCGGATAAAGCACCCAGCCAACGCCAGACCCAAGTTGGCCATTGCCGCCGGGCGAAAAAACAGACGTGATTGCCAGTGTGGTGCCCGCCACAAACAACCAGAAGCTCAGGTTGTTGAGTCGCGGAAACGCCATATCCGGCGCGCCGATCTGCAAAGGCATGAAATAGTTGCCAAACCCGCCAAAGAGCGCTGGAATGACCACAAAGAACATCATCAGGATGCCGTGCCCTGTAATCAGTACGTTCCAGAGGTGTCCGTTCGGCGTACAGTCACCAACAGCCGCGGCTGTCAGGCGTGCGCCTTCCATACACATGTACTGAACCCCGGGGTTCATCAGTTCCATCCGCATGTAGACGGTGAACGCAACCGAGATAAAGCCCGCGAGACCCGCAACAATCAGGTAGAGAATCCCGATGTCCTTGTGGTTCGTGGACATGAACCAACGGGTAAAGAACCCGCGGTTGTCTTCATGTTCGTGGCCGTGAATGGCGGCGTCTGCCATATCTGCCTCCTAGAAAGTTTTTGTCGACAAGACGTGCGGTTCCCTGCACGGCCTTGTGAGTTCCCACGACGTTTTAGAGGGCCAACCTGCGCTCATCAACGGACGTCTTTGACGCAGATCAAACTTTATTGTCGCAGGAACTTGAATATGAAGGGCCGCTTCCCGTCGCATCATGGCAAATTAGGCCGATTTTTTGGTGTTGCTCCGCAGAAATGAACGCGAAACGGTTGAAATCAGGGCTTAAGGCGCGGTTTCACAACTCGCCGGTGCTTGCACGCAAACGTCGAAATTCCGTTTCAGTGCAACATCCACATCATTCATTGTGGCAGGAATACCTAGATCAACCAGGGATGTGACGCCGTGGTCCGTGATTCCGCAGGGAACGATTCCCTCAAAATGGCTTAGGTCCGGTTCGACATTGATCGACAATCCATGAAAACTCACCCAGCTGCGCATGCGAATGCCGATGGCCGCAATCTTGTCTTCCGACATGGCCCCGCTCGGCGTGCGCCCCTTGTCTGGTCGTTCGATCCAGACACCCACACGCCCCTCGCGGATATGACCTGTCAATCCAAACTCGCCCAGCGTCGCGATAACCCATTTCTCAAGGTCCTGCACAAAACAGCGCACGTCGCGCCCGCGCTGGCCGACATTGAGCAGCGTGTAAACAACACGCTGGCCGGGACCGTGATAGGTGTATTGACCGCCGCGTTTGGTGGGGAAGACGGGAAAGCGATCCGGGTCTTTGAGATCTGCCGGGTCCGAGCTGGTGCCGGCGGTGTAGAGTGGTGGATGCTCCAGCAGCCAAACCAATTCGTCGGCTTCGCCCGCCGCAATGGAATTGACCCGGTCTTCCATGACCGCGACGGCTTCTTCGTAGTCCACGAGGCCGTCTGAGATGCGCCATTCAACCATGTGCCGTCAGGGCAGAAGCCCAACCTCCTTGATCTTTGCGATATTCGCCCGGCTGACAGGGATATCATCACCGTGCCGCATGCTTAGGATGGCGCGATCGCCTTCGCGGGTTACGCTTCGGACCTGATCGAACGCCGCCCAATGCGAGCGGTGAACTTGCGCGCCCCGGGTTTCCCCGACCTCGCGCATGGCGTCTGAGAGTCTGAGCAGGATCATTTCCTCGCCTTTGGTCGTACGCACACGGACATAATGATCCTCGACAGAAATCGCCACCAATGACCCGCGTTTGTCAAACGGCAGACGCGACAGAATTGCGGGTGGGTCACTGACCTGAGCATTGCTTTCTGTCTGTCGGGCAAAATGTCGGCTGAATGTGTCAATCAGCACGATCACCACCAAAGAGATGGCGATGATCGTGGTCAGGAAAACTAGCATGTTTTCGGGCCATGCCGCGCGGCCGAAATACAGGCGGTTCAAAGTCAGAACCAATCCGCACATGGCAACGCCGACAGCAACACCCGCTATGGTGAGCCGGACGACGTGTTGGAATGCCGATACATCGCGCCGCAGGATGCCGTAGCTGATCACGTACCCTGCCAAGTAGCCAATGCCTGTGAGCAGTGCCCAGTAAGTCAACCTTTCCGGCGCTGAGAGCGTTTCATTGGTGTCAAACGGGCCGACGAGCGTCAGCACCAATGTCACACCTGCAAGTGCGGACAGCGTCAATGGATGCGTCAAATGCCGCCGCCATTCGCGAAGCGCGAGTTGCAGTTGACCGTTATTCACGAAGACCTCCTGCCTGCTTGCGCATCCTGTGTCGCGGGATGGGTCGTGTACGGGCAAGTGGTGCCGCAATGGGTCGCAAACAACAAGAGGACGCAATGTCGGTACATCCCTTTTTGACACTCCCGATCATCATCCAGGTGCACATGATTGCAGCGCTGCTCGCCCTTATCATCGGTGCGTTCGTTCTGTTTCAAAAGCAGCGCGGGCGCTTGCATCGCGTCTTGGGGTACCTTTGGGTGACTGCGATGGCTATGCTAGCGATCAGCGCCTTCGGTATTCCGTCGCATTTCGGACCGTTTCGATTTGGGTTGTTGCACGGGTTTGCGGTTGTGACCCTCTGGTCGCTGTGGACAGGCGTGCAACATGCACGGCAAAGAAACTTTGATGCGCATCAAACTGTGCTACGCAGTTTGTATAGCAACGGGTTGATCGTCGCGGGTGCGTTTACCTTTCTGCCGGGGCGCACCGTAAACCGCATGGTGTTTGGCGTTCATCAAGAGCTTGGCTGGCTGGTGATCGCGGTGGTCTGCGGCATTGTTGCGTGCCGTGTCCTCGCGCCACGCCTTTTATCTGCAAGAAATGCATAGCCCGTCACACAAATTTGCGCTTGCCCCTCTTTGGGGCATTCGCTAATGACCCGCTACCAAGTCAAGACAGTGCGGTCGTGGCGGAATTGGTAGACGCGCAGCGTTGAGGTCGCTG
>CAZCOX010000029.1:11095-19553 GCA_964500115.1 uncultured Rhodobacterales bacterium | reverse complement strand
GGGTGGAACTGTCGGCGGCTTTGATGTTCTGGTACGCAACCGGCGCTATCGCAGCCCCTTATCTTGCCTCACTCCTGATGGACGTCTTTGGACCACCCGCACTGTTTGCGATGATCGCAGTCGGCCACGCCGGGCTTGTCGTTTTCGGACTTGTTCGAATGCGCGCCCGTCCAGCGCGCCCCAGCACATCCTACGTCTACGCACCCCGAACGTCGTTCATGGTGGGCAAACTTCTGAAGGGCAGTCGCGAAAAGGACTGACGCTCTGGCCCTTGCGCATCCAATCCGCTAAAGCGGCGCAGACCAAACCTTAAGAGCACAGGCAGCCCATGACCCGGCACCTCATCACTTCGGCAATCCCGTACATCAACGGGATCAAGCACCTCGGAAATCTGGTTGGCAGCCAATTGCCCGCCGACCTGTACGCGCGTTACCTGCGCGCACGCGGGAATGAAGTGATGTTTCTTTGCGCCACCGACGAACACGGCACACCGGCCGAACTGGCAGCAGCGAAGGCTGGCAAACCAGTCGACGAATTTTGTCGGGAGATGCACAAGGTGCAAGCAGACATTGCTGCCGGTTTCCGCCTGAGCTTTGATCATTTCGGGCGGTCCTCCAGCCCACAAAACCACAAGCTGACGCAGCATTTCGCAGGGCGCTTGGCGGAAGCCGACCTCATCCGCGAGGTGAGCGAAAAGCAGGTGTACAGCCATGCGGACAAACGCTTTCTTCCGGATCGGTATATCGAGGGCACCTGCCCGAACTGCGGTTATGATAAAGCCCGTGGCGATCAGTGCGAGAACTGTACCAAGCAACTTGATCCGACGGACTTGATCGATCCCCGATCTGCCATTTCGGGCTCAACCGAGTTGGAGGTGCGCGAAACAAAGCACCTCTATCTCAAACAGTCAGGCATGCGTGGCAAGCTGAATGACTGGATCGACAGCAAAACAGACTGGCCCATTCTCACCACGTCGATTGCCAAGAAATGGCTCAACGACGGCGACGGTCTGCAGGACCGCGGGATCACGCGCGACCTCGACTGGGGAATCCCGGTCAAGAAAGGCAGCGAAGACTGGCCCGGCATGGAAGGCAAGGTTTTCTATGTCTGGTTCGACGCGCCGATTGAATACATCGCTTGCGCCGGTGAATGGGCCGAAGCGCATGGCAAAACCGACGCTGATTGGGAACGCTGGTGGTGCACCGACAAAGGCGCAGAAGACGTGCGCTACACTCAGTTCATGGGCAAAGACAACGTACCATTCCACACGCTTAGCTTCCCGGCGACGATCCTCGGGTCCGGCGAGCCATGGAAAATGGTCGATTACATCAAATCGTTCAATTACCTGAACTACGATGGCGGCCAGTTCTCGACCTCACAGGGTCGCGGTGTCTTCATGGATCAGGCATTGGAAATCCTGCCTGCCGACTATTGGCGCTGGTGGCTCTTGAGCCATGCGCCTGAAAACTCGGACAGTGAATTCACATGGGAAAACTTCCAAGGGTCTGTGAACAAGGACCTCGCCGATGTGCTCGGCAACTTCGCCTCGCGTGTGACCAAGTTCTGCCGTTCAAAGTTCAGCGAAGCGGTGCCAGAGGACGGCACACCGGGCGACCGCGAGGCGCAGCTTGTGCAAGACCTCGAAAAAGGTTTGGCGGAATACCAGGCACATATGGACGCCATCGAAGTGCGCAAATCGGCGGCGGCGTTGCGTGCGCTTTGGGCCATGGGCAACGAATACCTGCAAGAGGTGGCCCCATGGGTCACGATCAAGGAAGACCCCGACAAAGCAGCGATGCAGATCCGCATCGCGCTGAACCTCATCCGGTTTTATGCAACCATTTCCAGCCCGTTTATTCCAGATGCCTCGGCCCAACTGCTGACAGCGATGCACGACCCGGACGCAAAATGGCCAGACAGCGCGGAGCAGGCCGTGAACGCTTTGCCTGCAGGGCATGCCTTCACCGTGCCAGAGGTGACCTTTCGCAAGATCACCGATGACGAACGTGCGGGATGGCAAGAGCGTTTCGCAGGTGTCCGCGACTAGAAAGACCCTTCGAAGGGTCTTTCCCAAGCGGAAACGAAACCACTTGGCTTCTCAGACTGGCAATGCGGTTGTTTTGAATACTGTGCGCAAGGCAAATGAGCTTTGCATCTGCGCAACGCCAGGCAGCCGGGTCAGATATTGTCGGTGAATGCGGGCAAAGTCTTCTGTGTCTTCCGCGACGACTTTCAAAATGTAATCCGCCGTACCCGCCATCAGATGGCACTCCAAAACATCGGGCACTCGGGCCACGGCTTTCTCAAAAGCGTCTAGTATCTCATCCGCTTGCCCATTCAGCTTGATCTCAACGAAAACCGTGGTCGGCATCCCCAGCTTCCGTGCGTTGAGCAAGGCGACATAATCCTTGATATAACCATCAGCTTCGAGCCGTTGCACGCGACGGTGACAGGCCGACGCCGAGAGGTGCACCGCATCGGCAAGGTCCGCGTTCGAAATGCGCCCCTGACGCTGAAGAACCCTCAGAATCCGCCGATCTGTATCATCCATAGAAAAACTCCGAAGAAGCTGTCGTCAATTATCACATTTGAGCAAGATTCGTCGGAAGATCATCCATCTTGCGCCGATGATTCAGAAATAATTCGCCATGAATTGCAAGATATCCCCATATATCGGTCAGGGAGGGAACGGGCCATGAAAATCGGATGTCCGAAAGAGATCAAACCACAAGAATTTCGCGTGGGGCTAACGCCCAGTGCCGCTCAGGAAGCGATTGCGCATGGGCACTCGGTGATTATGGAAACCAGTGCAGGCGCCGGGGCCGGATTTGACGACGATGCATATCGCGCAGTTGGCGCGACGTTGGTCGATACGGCCGCAGAGGTTTTTGCCTGCGCCGACATGATCGTAAAAGTGAAAGAGCCACAACCCGTCGAACGCAAGATGCTGCGCGAAGGTCAGGTTTTGTTTACATATCTCCACCTCGCGCCGGACCCCGAACAGACCAAAGACCTTTTGGCTTCCGGTTGCACAGCCATCGCCTATGAAACCGTGACGGACGCCCAAGGCGGTCTGCCATTGCTCGCCCCGATGTCAGAGGTTGCGGGCAAACTCGCACCGCAGATGGGCGCGTGGACGCTGCAAAAAGCCAACGGCGGTCGTGGCGTGTTGATGGGCGGTGTGCCGGGCGTCGGCCCAGCAGAAGTGGTGGTGATTGGCGGTGGTGTCGTCGGGACACACGCGGCACGTGTTGCCGCGGGCATGGGAGCAGACGTGACGGTGCTCGATCGGTCCCTACCGCGCATGCGCTATCTGGACGATGTATTCGGCGGTACCTTCCGCACGCGCTATGCCAGCAAAGCCAATATCGCGGAGCTGATTGAAACTGCTGATATGGTTGTTGGAGCCGTGTTGATCCCGGGTGCTGCCGCACCCAAACTGGTCAGCAAAGCCGATCTTGCAACCATGAAACCCGGCGCGGTTCTTGTCGATGTCGCCATCGATCAGGGCGGATGCTTTGAAACGTCAAAAGCGACAACGCACCAAAACCCGGTCTACGACGTTGACGGCATCATGCACTATTGCGTGGCCAACATGCCCGGGGCAGTTGCGCGCACCTCAACTATTGCGCTTGGCAATGCGACCATGCCGTACATGCTGGCGCTTGCCGACAAAGGGTGGAAGCAGGCGTGCTCGGATGACCCGCATTTGTTGAACGGCCTCAACGTGCATGCCGGACAACTGACGTACTATGCGGTCGGCAAGGCTCTCGGCATCGACGTAACTGCGCCGCAACTGGTGGTCAAAGCAGCTTGAGCCAACAAACAAGGCGTCCGAATTGCGGACGCCTTGTCTACCTTGAACTCAGCTCTTTTTCAGCGAGTCCCGGATCTCCATCAGAATATCCAGTTCGGTCGGGCCAGCAGGTTCTTCCTCTGCTGGGGCCTCTTCCTCTTCGGTCGCTTCCTTGATCCGGTTCACCATTTTGACCAACAAGAACACGACAAACGCGATAATCAGAAAGTTGATCACCGCCATGATGAAGTTGCCAATGGCAAAGACTGCGGCACCTGCCTCTTGCGCGGCGGCAAGGGATGCGTGCTCACTTCCGTCAAGCGTGTAGAACCATCCAGAAAAATCGATCCCGCCTGTGAATAGCGCGATAATCGGATTGATGAGATCGCCAACAAGTGACGTCACAATCGCGGTAAACGCAGCCCCGATGATGATGCCGACTGCCATATCCATGACATTGCCCTTGGCAATGAAGTCTTTGAATTCCTGAATCATTAATCTGTTCCCTCGTGTTGGCACGGAACCGGTTGTTTACCGGCCACGTTACGTTAGCTGCGCGCCAGTCTTTGTCACGCGTCAACTTTCGCATCACGGGGAAATCGGCGCTCGGATGCGCATAATGCGACATTCCAAGCGCATCTTTTCCAGATTTACTTATCCCGGCAAGGAACCAGTCAGAACATATTTGAGGATCTGCGCCACTTCCTGCGGGGTCCGGGTCATCGCCAAAGCTGCTGCATCAACCTCTTTCAATGCGTGATCATGGTCGGGCTGCTGGAGGATGATCAGCGACTTGCCCAGCGCGCTGGCATAGCCCGCGTCAAACGCGGCGTTCCACTGGCGATACTTTTCCCCAAAGCGGACGACGACGACATCCGCCTCGGATATCCCTTTGCGGGTGCGGATCGCATTGACCATAGCCCCCTTATGATCATGCCAATACTTGTTCTCTTCGGCACCCAAAATCGCGACGCCGCAATCATCGCTCGCCGCGTGGTCAGTGACGGGGCTGTCAAACGTGACATCCAATCCGTTGCATGCGTCGATGATCTGCTCACGCCAATCGGTGTGAATTTCCCCAGACAGGTAAACTTTGAGCGCCATATGCCCCTCCTTTGTTGGAACAAAGGGGTAGCCCAGATCGCCGCCAAGTCCAATTAACCGTCTCGACGGGCCACCAAGAACCGTCTGGGGTCTTTGGTTGGCCCCTTGCCGGTTTCAATCAGCGAAAACCCGGCCCGTGTGATCGCCCGGTCCAATTCCGGCGCTTTGAATTTGGTCAGATGCGGCGCTTTTCCAAATACCTGCATCAAGGGAAGCCAGAATGTGATCATCAGGCTCATCGCGTTAACACGTTCCGGCATGCAAAAGGTTTTCGAAACGAAGTACCCGCCCGGACGAACGCGTTGCGCGATGTCAGCAAGGGCTTGGTCGAGATCGGGGACCAGGTGCAGAAGATTGAAAGCCATCACGACATCAAACGGCCCGGTGGGCGATCCGGCAGTATCCGCTTGTGCAAAGGCAACATTGGAGATCTGCGACGCGTCCAGCTTTGTCTGCGCCTTTTGCAACATACCCGCTGAAATATCTGTTGCTGCAATGTGCGGTACCAGTCCCGCGAGTTCGAGCGCTGTAGAGCCCGTCCCACATCCCAGTTCCAGAACGGTATCGTCTTTCCCCAGATAATGCTTCGTTCGGTTCAGCGTGTAGTCATACGATGCCTGGTTTTTGATCGGCGTCGCGGCGTATTTGTCGGCGATTTTGTCCCAGAATGCGCTTGTTGCAGTCATTGTTTGTCTCCTTGGCTGCCAACAAAATACACATACAGATATCCGCTATAAATTGCTGAAAAGCGCAGTTCGGTTATACGTATTTGCATGAACATGCTTCGCAAATTTGATTGGTCACACATATCAGCTTTCTTGGCGACGGCCGAAACTGGCTCTTTGTCTGCGGCTGCGCGCAAGCTTGGGCTGACCCAACCAACGCTCAGCCGACAGGTCGCCGCACTAGAAGACAGCCTGTCGGTGATGTTATTCGAACGTGTGGGCAAGTCGCTTCGACTGACCGAGGCGGGCAATCTCCTGCTCGAACACGCACGGGCCATGGGTGATGCAGCCGACCGGATTGCCATTGCTGCGACAGGTCAGTCGCAAGACATCGACGGCACAGTACGCATCACCGCCAGCGATGTTGTATCGGCACACGTGCTGCCCAGCGTTCTGCGTCGCTTGCGTGAAACGGCCCCGAAACTGGAAATCGATATCGTCGCAACCAACGACATTCGAGATATCTTGCGACGCGAGGCCGACATCGCCATTCGCCATGTTCGACCAGAACAGCCCGATCTGATTGCCAGACTGGTCCAAGACTCGACGGCCCATTTTTATGCGTCCACGAGCTATCTTGACCGAAATGGTCGACCCAAGACTGCGAAGGACATGGCAACACATGACTTCATCAGTTTCGGCGACGTCAACATGATGATCGCCTACATGAAGGACAAAGGTCTCAACTTAACATCGTCCAATTTCAAAATAGGTTCCGCCAACGGCCTTGTCGCCTGGGGTTTGGCGCGCGAAGGGTTTGGCCTGTCGGCGATGTCAGACGATGTCGCGCGGGCGACCCCGGGGATGGAGCGCATCGACGTCGCCAGTGTTGACGCGATTACGTTTCCCACTTGGCTCGTCACGCACCGCGAGCTGCACACCAGCCGACGCATCCGCCTGGTGTTCGATATGCTTGCCGAATTCTTGGCGCGCTGATCGCCACCACATCTTATCCCCGCAGAACGCCGCCCGTGGCCTTGGTCACCTTCTCGATGATCTTTTGACCAACCGCTTCGATGTCCGCTTCTTTCAGCGTCTTGTCGGTTGGCTGTAAGCGCACGGTAATGGCGAGCGATTTTTTGCCTTCGCCAAGCGACCCACCGATGAATTCGTCAAAAACACGTACATCAGAGATAAGCGCCTTGTCGGCACCCGCTGCGGCATTCGCCAGATCAAGAGCAGCAACATCGGCGTCGACTACAAAGGCAAAGTCGCGTTCAACCGCTTGCAGATCGTTGAGCACCAAGGCCGACCGTGTCGCATTCGATTTCCGGGGCAACGGAATCTCTTCCGGCCACAGTGTGAAGGCAACAGCCGGGCCTTTGACATCCATCGCTTTGAGCACTTTGGGATGCAGTTCACCAAACACGCCCAGAACCTTTTTTGGCCCCAGACAGATGATGCCATGCCGCCCCGGGTGCCACCAGTCATTGGCTCCGCGCCGGATCTGCGCTTTCGCCGGTGCACCCATCGCAGACAACAGCGCTTCTGCATCCGCCTTGGCATCAAAGACATCGACGCCGCGCGACGCGCCGTGAACGTCTTTCGCCTCTGTCCGTCCGACCAACAAACCCGACAGCAAAACGTGCTGCTCACCCGGCTCGCCACCGTGAAAGGCTTGACCAAGCTCGAATAAAGCAAGGTCCATAAACCCCCGCGCCTGATTGCGCGCCGCAGCTTGCAGCAATCCCGGCAGCAATGCCGGACGCATATGGCTCATCTCGGTGCTGATCGGGTTGGCCAGCATCGACGCATCGTCGCCACCGCCAAACAGGGTCGCCGCGTCTTTGTCGATGAAGCTGTAGGTCACGCATTCATTGTAGCCCAGCGCCGCCGCTGTTCGGCGCGCCGAACGTTCGCGCTTTTGCATCGGCGACAGGATCGGCTTGGGCACGCCTGCATCTACGCGTGCCAATGGCTTGCCCTGCAATTTGGTCAGCGATGCGATGCGCGCGACCTCTTCAACAAGGTCCGCTTCACCCATCACGTCCGGGCGCCAGGACGGCACATGCGCCATGTTGCCTTCCAACCTGAAACCCAGCGCAGTCAATGTCTGGCGCTGCTCCGCCTCCGGGATTTCCATCCCAACAAGAGAGATCACGCGCTTCGCATCCAATTTATAGGCGCGCGATGTGTCCGGGACGGCACCCGCGACGATCATCTCAGAGGCTTCGCCACCCGCATGGTCCACAATCATCCGAACGGCGAGTTCTAAGCCCTCAGGTGTGAACGCTGGGTCCACGCCCCGCTCGAACCTGTATCGTGCGTCGGAATTGATCTTCAGCGCACGACCCGTGTAAGCGATCTGGATCGGGTTCCAATAAGCGCTTTCCACGAACACATCGGTGGTGTCTTCGGTACAGCCGGTTTCCTCACCCCCCATGATACCAGCAAGGCTTTCCGGGCCATTGCCATCCGAAATGACCATCTGACCTGGCTCGAAAACGTAGGTCTTGCCATCCAAGGCAAGCAGTTCCTCACCGCCTTCTGCCCGATGCACCCGCAAGTTACCGTTCACTTTCGCCATGTCGAACACATGCAAAGGCCGGTTGCGGTCGTAGGTGAAGAAATTCGTCACATCGACAAGGAAGTTGATCGGACGCAGCCCAATCGCGCGCAATTGATCCTGCAACCACTGCGGACTCGGGCCGTTCTTGACCCCGCGAATGATGCGCCCACAGAAAAGCGGACAACCGTCCAACGTGTCTTCATCAATGGTGACAGACATCTCCGGCGCGAAGGCAGCAGGCACGACATCAACGTCCTTAGTCTTGAGCGTGCCCAAGCCACGCGCCGCGAGATCGCGCGCGATCCCCTGAACCCCCAGCGCGTC
>CAZCOX010000029.1:5154-10995 GCA_964500115.1 uncultured Rhodobacterales bacterium | reverse complement strand
CTTGTCCGCCGGGTTTTCAATGCCTTCGACCTCAAGCCCGAGGTCGGTGAGCGCATAGGCGATCTCATCGACGCTTGCCGTGGTATCGAGATGTGTTTTGAGCCAGGAGAGCGTGAATTTCATGTGTCTTCGTCCTGTAGGGCAGGTTCATGTACCTACCAATTCGGTTCGGTGGGTTTGAAACCCACCCTACGAGTTGCGGGTCAGCTTAGCCCCGCATGCAATGTCGGCACGTCAAGCGCCGCAAAGCCGTAGTGGCGCAGCCAGCGCAGGTCTGAGTCAAAGAAAGCTCGCAAATCGGGGATGCCGTATTTCAGCATCGCAATACGGTCGATCCCCATGCCAAAGGCAAAGCCCTGCCATTCATTTGGATCAACGCCGGAGTTTTCCAAAACTTTCGGGTGCACCATGCCAGAGCCGAGGATTTCGAGCCAATCGTCGCCTTCGCCCACTTTCAAAGTGCCACCTTCCCAAGAACACCGGATGTCCACTTCCGCAGACGGTTCGGTGAACGGGAAATGCGATGCACGGAAGCGCAATTCGACATCATCGACCTCGAAATAAGACTTCACGAACTCTTCGAGCACCCATTTCAGGTTCGCCATGGAGATATCGCGATCAATCGCCAGGCCTTCGACCTGGTGGAACATCGGCGTGTGCGTCTGGTCATAGTCCGCACGATACACGCGGCCCGGCGCGATGATCCGGATCGGGGCACCGTTCTTTTCCATCGACCGGATCTGCACAGGCGAGGTGTGTGTGCGCAGAACGTGCGGCGGGCGGTTATCGCCTTCTGCGCGGTGCATGTAGAACGTGTCCATCTCTGCTCGTGCGGGGTGATGGCCCGGGATATTTAAAGCGTCGAAGTTGTACCAGTCACTGTCAATCTGGGGGCCTTCGGCGACGGAAAAGCCCATGTCCGCAAAAATCGCCGACACTTCTTCGGTGACCTGGCTGATCGGGTGGATTGTCCCCTGACGGCGCCCCCGTCCCGGCAGCGTGACATCAAGCCACTCTGATTTCAGCCGTTCATCCAGTGCTGCATCCTCCAGCGCCGCCTTCTTTGCCGACAACGCAGAGTTGATTTCATCCTTCAGAGCATTCAGTGCGGGGCCAGCCACCTGACGCTCTTCTGGTGTCATCTTGCCCAGTTCGCGCATCTTCAGGCTGATCTCGCCTTTTTTGCCAACCGCCTGCACGCGCAAGTCCTCAAGGCCGGCCTCATCAGCCGCGCCTGAAATCAGGTTCAAATACTTCTCGCGCAGATCGTCCATTCATGCCTCCGAACCTAGCTCGCGCTTCCCTAGCCCTCACGCCGCGAGGACGCAAGGCGCGCCCTGATTTGCCGCGTTTGCGAACCGATTCGACACATTTCGGGAACGGTCAAAAAGTTTTTTCGGTCTAGCGACAAATTGCCGACATATATGTTGACCGTACCCCTAAATTCAGCAGTATTAAGGCATCGCACTTCAAGATGTTGAGCGAACAAACGCTCACGAAACGAAAAAGTGTCTGGGGGAAGAGCATGTCACTAAGAATTTTGAAAGAGCATTTGCCGTGGGTTGCGCCGACCGCAGCAATTGTGTTGGCCGCGACGGGTTTCATCGATTTGTCGCCGAGGGAATCAGACAGCGCGCAAGGTGTCGGGACTTCTGGCTATTCCGATATCGCTGTCACGCGAAACGTATCGCCCGATCCGATTGCAGCGGTTCGCCAGGCAACGGGGATCCAGCCGCTGGCATCGGGCGGCGCAACGGCGCTTCCGGCAACGGTTGTACAACCGCAGGTTCAAGCGATACCGCAGGTCCAGCAACCTGTGACGCCACAACCTGCAGTAGTCGCACCGCAGCCCGCACCTGTTATTCAGCCGACACCGCAACCCGTATCAATTACGCCAGAGCCGTCGGTGAACCCGATTGATGACCCGAACGGGTTCTTTGGCAGCGCGCAGGCAAAGCTGGCGCAAGACAGGTCATGCGTCGAAGACCTTCGCGCCTTGGCGCGTGACGCCAAGATCTATTTCCCAAGCGGAGGTTTGACTGGCGAAGAGTCGGGGCTGGCGCAAGGCCGTTTGATTGGCCTCGTCGCACAAGAATGCTCCAACGTTGAAATTATCGTTGAAGGGCATTCTGATCCGTCTGGGAACCCGAACGCCAACTTGCGACTGAGCCAACGCCGCGCGGAGGCTGTGTTGCAGCGCATCGGTGCAGCCGGAATTGATGTATCCAAATTCCGGGCAGTTGGCATCGGCAGCCGCGACCCATCTGGTATCCGAGGACCACGCGGCAATGCGTATTACGACCGTCGGGTGGAGTTCCAAATTCGCGAATTGTCACAAAACGCCGGGTTCACGTCGACAGTGCGCACGACCTCGTCTGGCATTTCGTCCTGCGCACTGCGCCTCCAGGCTGCCGTGGCGCAAACCAAACTGTTCTTCTCACCCCGGTCGATCACAGCGTCGGCAGAAGACTTGCCGTCCGTCGTGCAACTGGCGTCAGCGGCCAGCAATTGCCCGGATGCGCGCCTGCGCGTCATCGGTCAGTACTCTGACGATATCGGATCTGGCGAAAGCCCAGCCACCGGGCGTCTGCGCGCGGTTGCCTTGATGAACGCACTGGTTGCCAGCGGGTTTGACTCCGAGCAAATCATCATCGCAGCTCCGTCAAAGCCGACACAACTGGCGGGCCAGCCCGGTCTGAGCGAGCGGCGTATCGATTTCGACATGATCCTCGAAAACTGATCAGCGATAATCCCACGAGCATGAAAGGCGGTCCGGTCGGGTCGCCTTTTTTTGTGGGCCAGCATTTGACTCTCTCAACCGGCATTGATAGCTGAATTGTATCCAAGCGGATGCAATTTGATGGCTGGCAAACCCAATCCAAGCGGCGAAATCGCCTATGACGCGTTGCGCAATGCGTTGCGCGACGGCACCTACCACCCCGGTGACCGGTTGCGCGAGGAAGAAGTTGCAGAGCGGCTATCTCTTTCCAGGACGCCTGTCCGAGAAGCGCTTAGGCGGCTGGAAAGCGACGGTATTGTCGAACACCGCCCACGCGTCGGTGCTGTCGTCAGACAGCTCAGCCATATCGAAGTTGTTGAGCTCTATGAAATGCGCACAGTATTGGAATGCACAGCTGCAGAAATGGCAGTCAAACATGCCGCCGACGCGGAATTCGATGCGCTAGAGGCTCTGAATGTCGAAATCGAGGCTGAGCGTTCAAAACCGTCCCGCAGCGCCGCTATCAATCAAACCTTTCACCGCAATCTCTACCTTGCTGGTCGAAACCGGTTTCTACTGGAAGCTTCCCGCGCCCTAAACAATTCACTCTTGTTGCTTGGCGAAACGACCTACTCCGATGCCAATCGGATCGACGTTGTTCTGGCGGAGCATAATGCTTTGATCACCGCGTTGAAAAACCGTGATGTCGACGCGGCACGCAGCGCTGCAGCCGCACATCTGAAGACATCACTGACCTACCGCTTAAAGGCAATCGGCCAATGATGCGCGTGGTGATCACATTTGCCATTGCGGGTGCAGGTGTTGCTCTTTTCATTGCATTTAACCTTCCGTTGCCTTGGCTTCTGGGGCCAATTTTTTCGTGCCTAGTCGCGGCCTTGGCGGGTGTGCCGCTCAATGGCATTTCGTGGCTCAACCACAGTATGCGCACGATACTCGGTGTGGCCGTGGGCGCCACTCTGACGCCAACTGTGATCGCGGCGTTCCCATCAATGTGGCCAACCCTGTTGATGGTCCCACTCATGATCGCGGCAACTGCCTTCATTGGCGTTCCCTACTTTGAACGACTGTGCGGCTATGACCGGCCGACTGCCTACTACAGCGCCATGCCCGGCGGATTGCAAGACATGATCATATTTGGGGAAGAGGCTGGTGCAAACAGTCGTGCCCTGAGCCTCATCCACGCGACGCGTGTCCTCGTTATTGTGGTGGCCTTGCCGTTCTTGCTGAAAGGCATCTGGAACGCCGATTTATCCAATCCGCCGGGCGATCCTGCAACCAGCATCCCCGTTTCAGAACTGGTGATTATGGCAGTTTGCGCCATCGTCGGTTGGCGTGTCGCGAAATGGGTTGGACTGTTCGGAGCGTCCATTTTGGGGCCCCTGATCTTGACCACGCTCGTGACACTCGCGGACGGCCTCCACCACCGCCCACCGGCTGAGGCGATCTGGGCCGCGCAATTCTTCATCGGGATGAGCATCGGCAGCAAATACACCGGAATTACAATGACCGAGGTGCGCCACGATTTGATGGCTGGGCTGGGGTTCTGCGTCATCCTCATGGCGCTCACTTTGATCGCCGTGGAATTCGCCTACGCGCTTGGCCTTGCACCAGGAATGGAGGCTTTGTTGGCGCTGGCACCCGGGGGTCAGGCGGAATTGACCGTTCTGGCACTTATTGTCGGCGCGGATGTTGGTTTCGTGGTGGCGCATCATGTCTTGCGCATTTTCGCGGTCATCATCGGCGCGCCGATAGCAATGTCATGGATGAAGCGCACGCAATAGCCCAGCTTGATGATCTCTCGTCAAACAGCGAAAACAATCAAACGCAGACACCTAAAGCAAAGCCGATCGGAGCATCACAATGAAAGAAACGTGGCGATGGTTCGGCCCGTCCGACAGCGTGTCGGTCGAGAACATGTTGCAGTCTGGCGTGCAAGGCGTTGTCACAGGCCTTTATCACCTGCCACCCGGCGTCGTGTGGACGCAGGATGACATCGAAACGCGACAAAACGAAATCGCCGTAAAAGCAGACGGAGCGCCCTCGGGCCTTGCATGGGAAGTGGTGGAAAGCCTTCCTGTTTCCGAAGCGATCAAGACGCGCACGGGACCGTTCCAGTCACACATCGACGCATATCTCACATCGATGGAAGCGCTCGCCTCCGCAGGTATCGACACGATCTGCTACAATTTCATGCCAGTTCTGGATTGGACGCGCACCGATATCGCCCGGCCGTTGCCACATGGTGGCACATGTATGTATTTCGATTTGATAGACTTTGCCGTATTCGACATCTTTCTTTTCGAACGTGCGGGCGCGGAAGCCACCTACGATGCCGAAACATGCCGCGCGGCTGAAGCACGCTTTCAAGACATGACGGAGGAGCGCAAACAGGCGCTCTCGAAAACTGTGACTGCCGGTTTGCCCGGGGCCGCCACAACACTATCCATCGAAGACTTGCGCACGGAGCTATCGGCCTACGATGGGATCGGCAAAGATGACCTGAAACACAACCTCAAAGCGTTTCTTGAGGCTGTAGTCCCAACGGCGGAAAAGCTGGGGCTCAAGATGGCGTGCCATCCTGACGATCCGCCATGGCCGGTTTTGGGCCTGCCTCGGATAGTTTCCACCGAAGCAGACTTGGCTTGGCTGACAGGCGCAGTTGATAGCCCATCAAACGGGCTGACCTTTTGCAGCGGATCGCTTGGCGCGCGTGCAGACAATGACTTGAACGCGATAGTAAATCGGTTTGCCAACCGCATTTACTTTTTTCATTTGCGCAACGTACGTCGCTTGTCAGAGGCCTGCCCCACCAGCTTTTTCGAAGACAGCCATCTGGACGGTTCAACGGACATGGTATCATTGATCCGGGACATCCTCGCAACGCATCCAACACCGGTTACCGTTCCAATGCGCCCCGATCATGGCCAGGATATTCTGACTGACATTGGGCGAAACCCGGCACCCGGATATCCCTTGTGCGGTCGAATGAAAGGGCTTGCGGAATTGCGCGGCGTTGTGCGTGCGTTGAGCCACGTCAGTTAGGACGCCTTATCGATCAACGCCAGCGCGCTTTGTTTCAGCAAGGCAAGACGCCGGTCCAA
>CAZCOX010000029.1:2910-5054 GCA_964500115.1 uncultured Rhodobacterales bacterium | reverse complement strand
ATAGCCCGCCGCAGCTTCCTTATCGGTTCAGCCGCCATCGTCGGTGGTGTTGCTTTTGGCACCTACCTCGCGAAACGCGACATTCCCAATCCGCTGCTTGACGACCTCGCCGATGGCGAGGCCGCAATAACGCCATTCGTCAAGATCACCCAAGACGGCGTGATCCTGATCACGCCACGCGCGGATAGTGGGCAAGGGTCTTATTCGATACAGGCGCATCTGATCGCCGAAGAACTCGACATAGACCCCAAGGCGGCAACCATCACACCTGGCATGCCGGGGCCAGCCTATTACAACAGCAAAGTGCTGAGCGAGGGCGTCCCATTCCCGGCTTACGACGAAAGCGCGCTGGCCGAGGGTGCGCGTGCTTTCATGGCTGTGCCTGCGAAGATTTTCCAGGTTCAGATGACAGGTGGGTCTTCGACCGTCCCTGATATGTATGACCGATTGCGCACAGCGGGTGCCGTCGCGCGGGAAACACTGAAGGAAGCCGCCGCGCAAAAGGCCGGGATCGACCGCTCGCAACTGTCAACGGAGGACGGTGCGGTGATCCTGCCAGACGGATCACGCGTGGCTTATACGGCGCTGGCCGCAGATGCCGCAAAAATTGACCCCGTCGAAGACGTTGCCTTGCGCGATCCGAAAGCCTGGCGGCGTTTGGGCAAACCCGATCTGAAACGCACCGACATGGTTGCAAAATGCACCGGTGCCGAGACATACGGGATCGACGTCGCCATCGACGGCATGGTCTTTGCCTCCGTCTGTGCCAATCCCGGAATTGGCGGAGACGTGGAGCGTTATGACGCGAAAGTCGCTGAAAAAATGCCGGGTGTTCAAAAGATCGTTCCGATCAAACATGGCATCGCCGTTATTGCGACCAACACCTGGTACGCCATGCAGGCCGCGCGCGCCGTGGAGTGCGTTTGGGGGTCTGCGCCTTATCCCGAAAATTCCGCCAAGATTTGGGATGTTCTGGAAAATGCCGTCGACAACGAAGACTTCTTTGACCATCGCCAACGCGATGATGGCAATGTCGAAGACGCCATCAAGGGCGCAGACATCATTGAGGCCTCCTATCGCGTCCCGTATCTCGCGCACGCTCCGATGGAGCCTATGAATGCCATCGTCAAAGTCTCTGCCGACGCATGCGAGATCTGGACAGGCACGCAAATCCCCTTGTTCGTGCGGAATAGGGCGGCTGAGATCACAGGTTTGGACGCCGAAAAGGTGCACGTCTACGTCCAGCCCATGGGCGGCAGCTTTGGCCATAAGCTCGAAATGACGCATGTTGAACAGGCGGTGGAATTGGCCATGTCAGTTCCCGGGACACCCGTCAAAATGACGTGGAGCCGCGAAGAAGACATGACGCACAGTTACCCGCGCCCTGCAGCAGTTGTGCGCGCGCGCGGCAAAGTGGTGGACGGCAAAGTCGACACGTTTGACATGTCTGTCGGGCAATCGGGCCTCGCTGCCGACTGGTTTGGTCGGTTATCGGGCATGTTTATCCCCGGACCGGATGCAACCATCACTACCGGTTCTTGGGACCAGCCGTTTGCCATCCCGAACTACCGCGTAACCGGATATCGTGCGCCTTCGATGGTTCCCGTTTCATCCTGGCGCGCTGTAGGCGCCTCTGGAAACGGGTTCTTTCACGACAGTTTTCTCGATGAATTGATCCACTCGGCAGGTGCGGATCCGTTGGAAGGGCGGATACGGCTTTGTCACTTTGATGTCGCCCGCAAAGTGCTGGAAGAGGTGGGTAACCTGTCAGGCTGGGATGGCCCTTCGCTTGGCCCAAACCGAGGGCGGGGCGTCGCATTCTGCATGTCCTTTGGCGTGCCCACGGCCGAAGTGATCGACGTTTCGATGACAGAGGCCGGGATCAAAATCGACAACGCCTACATCGTTGCTGATGTCGGCACAGTGCTTGACCCAACAAACATCGAAGCACAGCTATTTGGCGGACTGATCTATGGGCTCAGCCATGCGATCAACGCGGAATTAACCTACAAAAACTTTGCGGCACAACAAACGAATTACCACGATTACGAAGGCATGCGGATGTACCAAACGCCCGAGATCGAAGTGAAAGTCCTTGAAAACGGGAAATCGATCCGTGGCATCGGAGAGCCGGGCTTGCCACC
>CAZCOX010000029.1:0-2810 GCA_964500115.1 uncultured Rhodobacterales bacterium | reverse complement strand
GCTTGGTCGCGGATTTATGAGGTTGCCAGCCATCCACGCTGTGCCAATTGTCACACTGGCTCATCGGATCGGCCCATGTGGTCTGGCCCAAGCTACGGCGACGCGCGGCCACACGGTATGAACATACGCGCCGGTGAAAGCCGAATTGGCGCCGAGTACCTGCAATGCGCGACTTGTCACACAACGAAAGACGAGGATTGGGAAAACGCCAATTCCACACCGCACGCAGCGCCACGCGTCGCCATGGGGTGGGCGTTGGCACCCGT
This sequence comes from uncultured Rhodobacterales bacterium, assembly GCA_964500115.1. GTDB lineage: Bacteria > Pseudomonadota > Alphaproteobacteria > Rhodobacterales > Rhodobacteraceae > Marivita. The sequence continues at coordinate 2,544 of CAZCOX010000029.1, read as the reverse complement.
TGAGGCGCATTGGTTTGGTCAAACAAGCGAAGACATTTGTGCGCAGCTACGCGACCCCGATCTCAACGGCGGTCGCGATATGCTGGAACTTGCGGAGCACCTGAACCACGATTTGATCCTGCACTGGGCGTGGTCGCCCGGCGGCGGGCGCGAACCAGCACCCTATAGCCTGCAAGAACATGTTGACGACATTCTGGCCTGGGGCGTGGCAGGCATGCCCTGTCCGCAGGATTAAGCCGGCATTACCCGCCAGTTTCTTTGCCAACCATACAGCACAGCATTTCGAACATGATAGAAATGCCCAGAAACGCGGTGCCGCCTGACGCGTCAAAGGGTGGGGAAACTTCAACCAAGTCGGCACCGACGATATCAACACCCGCCAAAAGCCGGGCAACCTTGAGCGCTTCGAACGAGTTGGGTCCACCAACTTCGGGTGTGCCTGTTCCCGGCGCAAAGGCCGGATCAACAAAATCAATGTCGTATGAGACATAGGTTGGGGCCGTCCCAACAATGTCGCGTGCTTCTTGCATCACATCGTCAGGACCACGGTCAAAATATTCTTCAATCGGGATGATGCGAATGCCAACCGAAGATGCGAAATCGCGATCTTCCATATCGTAGGCGGTTCCGCGAATACCAATCTGAACCACACGTTTGGGGTCAAGAAGACCTTCCTCAACCGCGCGGCGAAACGGCGTGCCATGGGTGTACTTCGTGCCACCAAAATAGCCATCAAACAGGTCTGTGTGGCTGTCAAAATGGATCATCCCGAGCGGGCTATTCTTGGCCAAAGACCGTAAAATCGGCAGCGATGACAGGTGGTCTCCCCCACCCGTCAAAGGTTTGATGCCTGCGGCGATCACCTTGTCATAGAAGGCTGTGATGCGGTCCATGCTATCGATGATATCCGCCGGGTTCGGGGGCACGTCACCCAGATCTGCACAATTCGCCTGCTCGAATGGCCGAACGCCTGTGGCAGCATTCTCCGCCCGGATCATCGTGGACATGTCTCGCAACTGTCGCGGCCCGTGGCGCGGACCGGGGCGGTTGGTTGTGCCGCTATCCCATGGAACACCGATCAAGCCGACATCCACATCAGGAAGCCGCGCATGGTCCAAACCCAGATGCGGCAGCCGCATGAATGTCGGGACGCCAGCAAATCGCGGCAGGTCCATGCCAGAGATAGGGTGGAAAAACGGATCGTTCATTCTGCCTCACGGTTCATCCGAACTTCGGATGCGATTATTCTGCGATATCCTCGGCCCAAAGCTCGGGCTTTTCATCGATAAACCGCTTCATAAGCGCAACGCAATCCGGGTCTTCCGCAATCACCACCTCAACGCCGCGCGACCGCAGGAACTCTTCGTTGCCACCAAAGTTGGTCGTATCCCCGATCACCACGCGCGGGATGCCGAACTGGATGATGGTGCCCGAACACATCATACAAGGAGACAGCGACGTATAGAGAACCGTATCGCGATAGGTCTTTTGGCGCCCGGCCTTGCGCAACGCATCCATTTCGCCATGCGCAATCGGGTCACCGCCCTGCACCCGTTGGTTGCGGCCCTGACTCACCACCTCGCCACCACGCGCAAGCACAGAGCCAATCGGGCAACCGCCCTCGTCAAATCCTGCTTTCGCCTCGTCATATGCGATCCGCAAAAGTCGCTTGTCATCATCGGTCATCATTATTGGTCCTCAATTCTTTGCTGGCGGCGCATCGTAATACGGCAGCGGCTCTACTGACGGCGACCATATACCCTGCGCCACCAAAGCATCCATGTGATCTGCAATCCCGCCCAACGTCGTGAACCAGACATCTCGCGTTTCCAGAGTTCTTTCGATCCATTGTTCGACCAGCCGCCATCGTGCCAGGCGCCCGGTCAGGAAAGGGTGCAAGATCAGCATGAAAAACCCGCCCGCCTCGTATTGCGCCTCGAACTCTTCCCAAAAACCGGCAAGCCCCTCAGACGGCGATTTCACCGGCATCATATAACCGATCTCATCGTAATGCGCGAAAGGTGGCCAATCATCCGTCCCCCAATGCACGGGCATCTCAAAAAGTTGGCCGTTTGGCGACTTCAAAGCATGGGGGATATCATCCCCCATCAACGAGCTGTCGTACCGCATGCCGTGCTCAAGCATCAGATCAATCACTTCGTCAGTGATATTGTAAACCGGCGCGCGATAGCCTTGGGGCGTTACACCACAAATACGTTTGTGCGCGTCAAGGGCACGTTCAAACGGTTCTCTTTGATTGCCATAGGTCGCAATCGGATCTTCATGAATCCATCCATGATGGCCAATCTCGTGCCCACCTTTGAGGATCATCTCGACCGTCTCCGGGTACTGCTCAAGGCACCAGCCGGGAATGAAGAATGATTGTTTCAAACCGTAACGGGCATAAGTGTCCAGAATGCGCGGCACTGCCACGTTTGGCCCATAGCGCCCCATCGAGATGGGGTAGAGACGGCGATGGCTGTCCTCCGGTCGCGCAATGTGGATTAGGCTGTCCGCATCCATGTCAAAGGTGATGGCCACCGC
>CAZCOX010000028.1:13462-20395 GCA_964500115.1 uncultured Rhodobacterales bacterium | reverse complement strand
ATCCTGTTTACGCTCGCGTTCCGCGCAACCGATGCGACAGCAGAGACAGGAGTCATTCGGGGTGGAGAGCACATCGACTTTACGCGGCTTGCAATCGAGACCTCACAAAAAACTGGCTCAGTATCCCTGTCCCAAGACTCTGCTCGCGAGTTCCGACTGGAAATTACTCCGCCACTTTCGTCGCTCGATCGATCAAGCTTGTTTACAAGGTTGAATTCTGGTCGCGTGCAAAACGCCTTTTTGGATGGTCGCTACATCAGATTGAGTTTGGCATGTGATTGCGACGTGAATGCTTTTGTAGAAAAGGAAAGGTTGGTTGTCATTGATGTCCGCGATCCAATCGAGACGAGCACAGATAATCCGCCATTTCTGCTTTCGACTCCGCAATTCGATCAATTCCCAGGCCTTCAAGTCGTCCCCAACCAAGCATTCGATGCGCGCACGTTAATTGACTACTCTGTGACGGACCGCGTCTCCCGGAACTTGGCTGCTCAAGTGGCGTCACAGCGCGCTTTGGACATGGTTGAACAATTCATAGACACCCTTCCTATCGCATCGACACCTACGAAAAGAATCGATGTCAGTCATGACGGTGCGTCTGAAGTCAAAACACTCCAGAACCTGGAACATTGTGTCATCGAAAATCAGCTGCAAACGATTGCAGAGGGAAGTTTTAAGGAAAGCACTTTGCAAGAGCCATTCTTGCAAAACGACACCTCCGATAGTGGGAATGCCGAAGCTTATGTACTGCAACTGGTTTCCAATGGTCTTATTGAGGAAGCCGTGCAGGCGGGAAAGGCCATTGGCGCGGAAGAAACTAGTGTATGGGTAAAGGCATTTTTTGCCGCCTCTCGCCTGAAAGATCAACTTGATCGTAGAATAACCACGAACGCGTGCAATTCGTTTACACAAATTTTGAGTTTGGCAAAATCTGATCACAAATTGGGCGCGTTGACGAATTCTGAAACCGTCACTCTTGCGAGCGCGTTTCGCGACCTGTCTCTTGGTTTACAACTAATGCTGTATCCGAATCTTCGGCATCATTTTGGAAATGAGGCAAAGAGTTTATTTCCTGATCTGGAAGCACATTTGCTCAAAGAACGAAGGCTTTTGAGCAGCGAACCAGACATTACGACTGATAACATCGTGGTAGACGCAGATGCGATGGCGGCCGTGGCCATAGAGTTAAGCGATACCGAATTGGAAGCCGAAAGCTGGGAGGCATCCTTTACTTCATACCTACAAAACGAGAGGTTTTTCGACGCTTTCGAAACGCTTGACGACATGCCAAAGGAGTTGCAACGCGAGCGCCAGCGGTTCGCCTCGAAGTTTGGGTTTGCGTTGGCGGGAGTGTCGGACCCGATTTCATTTTTAGAATTCGCAACGAACCCCGCAGCTAGCAGGCTGCCGCCCATCAATGGTGAGGCGAAGGGCGCAGTCTTATCTCGGCTTTCCACAGAAGGATTTTCAGACGTCGCTTTAGACCTGGCCGAAAAATGGGGCTATCAGCCTAGAAGCAACCAATTGAAGTCAGATTACGCGGACATGCTGACAAGAAGTAATAGGCCGTCAGACGCGCTGGACATCTTGCGAGATGTTCCGCGCGAATTCAAATCGGCCAGTTTGACCCGTGCCTTGCGAGCGGCAGAAGATCTGAGCGGTGCCCATGAGATCGCACGCGCCGATAACGATCAGGCGACGGCCAATGAGTTGGCCTGGCTCACACAGGACTTGTTGGCGATCACTGAAACAGAAGAAGAGTTTAGTAACGCCGCGCGCGCTTTGCTTTCGCAAGCAACCGAGCGAGACAGATCAGACAGTTTAAGTGTTCAATCGGCTGAAAGACTGCTTGAAAATGCGGCGAATCTTCGCGATCAACTTAAAGAACTCGTTTCTCAATAATTGGATCGGTTGATCTTTTGAGTTTCATACGCTTCTTGATCTACAACTACCGTCGTAAAACTATGGCACGCAAGCGCGTCGTTTTACGTTTTCAATGGTTAGCTTTCCTCCTCCTTTTTGCGATGTCCGCGCCTGCCGAAACCCGCAAACCGGCGGTCGCATTTGGACTAAACGGAATTTCCGATTGGTCGACCCAACATCCGTTCATCGACATCATGAAGACTGCGCGGCCGTGGATTGGGCATCTTCCCAATCAATGGGGTGGTGTATCGTTTGAGAAAGCGTTGTCCAATGGGTGGATTGATGACGAAGGTTGGCCAAAATTCATACCGCCAGAGGTTACAAAGCTTGAGGCGTTGCTGCTGACTGACCAATCTGAAGAAGCCGCACACTTGAGAGGTCGGTACCGTGTGCTCTATGACGGCAATGGTGAGATTGAGAGAACAGGTCGCGGTCGCACCGTCGAGGTGACCCCGAATTCGTTGACGTTTACATACGATCCTGGGCCGGGTTCCGTTGGGATTGCCATCAAGCAATCCGATCCCGAAAACCCGATCCGCAACATTCGCGTTGTGAAGGAAGAGCACCTCGACGCTTTTAACAGCGGTGCGACTTTCAATCCTGACTGGCTCGCGCGCCTTGGCACGCCGCCGGTTCTGCGATTCATGGATTGGATGGATACGAACAACTCCGGTATATCCAAGATAGAGCACCTGCCCCGCGCGGCGGACTTCACCTATGGATGGCGGGGCGTGCCGTTGCCCACGATCATTTCCCTATCAAACCAGTTGGATGCGGATCCATGGATTACCTTGCCGCATCTTGCCGATGATGAATTGGTCGCGCATTTTGCCAACACCGTATTTGCCAGTTTGGAGCCAGAACGCACTGTTTACGTCGAGTACTCGAACGAGGTTTGGAATTTCCTTTTCGAGCAGGCGCGCTGGGCGCAGCGCCAGGCCGACACGCGTTGGAATGCATCGGGCGACGCATGGGTGCAGTATTATGCACTTCGAGCGGCGCAAGTTATGTCTATCTGGACCGAGGTTTTTGGGGACAGCGCGCCAGACAGACTGAAGCGTGTGGTATCGGTGCACACGGGTTGGCCCGGTCTTGAGGAGGCGATGCTGAAAGGATCTTTCGTCAGTCGCGAACTGGGTGAGGCTCCTTCCAATTTCTTTGATGCATACGCGGTGACCGGCTATCTCGGGTTTGATCTGGAGGACTGGGATCGCGTCAATGAATTGCTTGAGGCTGATGAAAAAAAGGCTGACGGGCTCGGGCGCGAACAAGGGCTGTCGCGCGTCGCACTAAGAGAATTCATTCGAAAGAACCGGTTTACAGGGATCCACGATGAGGTCGCACAGATTATCCGCGATGGGTCGATGAAGTCGCTCTCAACAGAGCTTTGGCCTCATCATGCGCGGGCGGCAAAGTCGGCTGGCCTTGACCTGGTTATGTATGAGGGCGGAACACACGCAGCTCCGACGGGCGAAGGGTTAAACGACGAGCGCCTGATCGCATATCTTGAAGCTTTTAACTATTCAGACGAGATGGGCGCGCTTTATACCGACCTCTTGGCAGCTTGGAATGAACTGACCGACCAACCGTTTAACGCCTTTGTCGACGTTGCAGCGCCAAGCAAATGGGGAAGCTGGGGTGCATTGCGGCATTTGAATGACGATAACCCGCGTTGGCGCGCTTTGGGTGGCGCGCCACCTGAATAACCGGCCAAGCTATTCGCTATCCATAATCCTGACATTTTTTTGTAAGATACCCGCGAGCGATCGCGCGTTGGCGATTATCGGTAGCGATTGTTTGAAATATGTACCACACAAGCGGAACGCCACAGGACACGACATTGCCCGTCTTGAGCGTGCTTATCCCAGCCTCCAACGAAGAAGCGCTGATCTCGGTCTGTCTAGCATCCTTGGCAAAATGTACATGGTCCAGTGATGCGCGGGTCGAGATCATTGTGATTTCGAACGGCAGCTCAGATCGCACGGCCGATGTGGCAAATGAATTCAGGGCCCAATTCACCAAAAGAGGCTGGGCCATGCATGTTTTAGACCGTGAAGAAGGTGGCAAACTGGCGGCTTTGAATGCGGGTGATCGCATCGCGCGCGCAGAAATTCGTATCTATCTTGATGCGGATGTCACGGTTGACCCGGCCCTGCTGGAACAGGTTTACGAAACATTAAACACCCATCAACCGCGGTATTGCAGTGGGGCGTTACGAATTGCGCACGCCAAAAACTGGGTGACCCGCGCCTATGCTCGCGTTTACTCAAGGGTTCCATTCCTAACCCACGGCGTGCCTGGTGCAGGGCTTTTCGCCGTTAACGCGGCAGGACGCATGCGGTGGGGTGAGTTTCCAAAGATTATTTCGGATGACACGTTTGTCAGGCTCAGTTTTCGGGCGGATGAACGCGTGGCGGTCGATGCCGGGTACACATGGCCACTGGTTGAAGGATGGTCCAATCTTGTGCGCGTCCGTCGCCGACAAAACGAAGGTGTTGACGAGATCCGACATCGGTTCCCGGAGCTTTTGGAAAATGACGACAAACCAGCCTTTCCGGCAATCCAGAAGCTGAAAATCGCGCTGCGCGATCCTGTTGGTTTTGCGGTTTATTCTGGTGTTGCGCTGGCTGTGCGATTGACACCGAAAAGCGCAACTGCATGGAGCCGGGGGCGGTGAGCGGACAAGCTGCAATCAGGTGACGCCGTTTTTGCTGCGATCAGCACCGTTATCGTCGTGATCAAGTTCTGGCTAAATGCGCCGAAAATTGCAGATCTCGCATCGCTTTGATCCGGTGACGCAGGGTTACATCGCCGCATGCCGGTACCGGATACGCCCAAGTTTTATCATATTTGTGCAATACTGAGGAGGCCCAGGGATTAAGGTACCGATATGGCCAAAGACACAGACGCGCCTGCAGTGGATATGGACGGCGCGATTGCAATCGTCGGAATGTCTGCACACCTGCCGGGTGCGGCATCCATCGCGGAATACTGGCGCAACCTCCGTGACGGGGTGTCGTCAATTCGTCGCTTGTCAGATGACGAATTGGCAGAGGCCGGTGTGCCGCAGGGCCTGATGCGTCACCGCGATTATGTGCCTTTTGGTGCTCCTTTGGACAACTTCGCCGACTTCGATGCCGAGTTCTTTGGTCTTTCGCCCAAAGACGCTGCAATTATGGATCCGCAGCATCGCCAGTTCATGGAGTGCGCGTGGGAGGCGTTGGAAAACGCAGGCCATGTACCGGAACGACATGACGGGCGGATCGGCGTTTTTGGCGGCTGCGGGATGGGCAGCTATTTCTATTTCAACCTGTGTTCGAACCCGGATCTTGTGGACAGCACTGGCATGTTTTTGTTGCGCCACACCGGCAATGACAAAGACTTTCTGACCACCCGGGTCAGCCATATTTTCGACCTCGATGGGCCATCTGTGAACGTGCAGACCGCGTGTTCGACATCTCTGGTGGCGACGCATTATGCCTGTCAGGCTTTGTTGAGTGGCGAATGCGATATGGCTTTGGCGGGCGGGGTGACGTTGGAGCTGCCACAAGGGCAGGGTTACCTTTACAAGGAAAACGAAATCCTGTCGCCAGACGGGCAATGCCACGCGTTTGATCATCGCGCACAGGGCACGGTTTTCGGGTCTGGTGCAGGCGTTGTCGTTTTGCGCCGGTATGCGGATGCCGTCACTGACGGCGACCACATCTGGGCCGTCGTCAAAGGCAGCGCGGTCAACAATGACGGTGCCGCGAAAGCCGGATACTTGGCGCCGTCGGTTGAGGGTCAATCAGAAGCGATTGCAGAGGCGCATGCGATTGCCGACGTGACTGCCGATACGATTGACTACGTGGAATGCCACGGAACGGGGACATATCTGGGCGACCCGATTGAGGTTGCGGCCCTTACGCAAGCCTTTGAGGCAACAAGCGACAAGATCGGGCATTGCCGGATCGGGTCGGTCAAAACGAATATCGGGCATTTGGATACGGCCGCGGGTGTGGCGAGCCTGATCAAGGCGTCGATGGCACTGCATAACCGGCAAATGCCGCCGAGCTTGGGATTTGAGGCCCCAAATCCTACGATTGATTTCGAGATCTCACCGTTTCGCGTGAATGATCGGCTGACCAACTGGCCGCGTTCGGATCATCCGCGACGCGCCGGTGTTAATTCGCTGGGCGTTGGCGGCACAAATGCGCATGTGGTTTTGCAAGAAGCACCGGAAGCACAGGCTTCGGAAGAGAGTGATTGGCCGTTTCAGATTCTGACGGTCTCGGGTCGAAACAAAGCCGCGCTGCAAGCCAACGCGGATCAACTGGCCGCGCATCTGCGGGCCAATCCTGATCAGCCGCTTGCTGATGTCGCCTGGACATTGCAGCAAGGCCGACGCGCGTTTGAAAAACGGCGGGTGATTGTGGCGTCTGACCATGCAGAAGCCGCAGCATTGCTGGAGCAAAACGACACACGGCGCGTGCACAGTCATGACGCGCTCAGTAATCCCGATGTGGCGTTCCTCTTTCCCGGCGGCGGCGCGCAATACGCAACGATGGCGCGCGATCTTTACGAAACGGAGCCGGTTTTTGCAGAATGGATGGACCGGGGTCTGGCGTATTTGGACACGCTGGAAACCCGCGATATTCGCGCCCTGTGGTTGCCAGACGACGATCAGGTTCAGGCGGCCTCGGACGCGCTCCGCAAACCGTCGCTGCAACTGCCGCTGATCATGATCGTGGAATACGCGCTGGCGCAGCTTTGGATGAGCTGGGGCGTGACACCGTCAGCCTTGGCGGGCCATTCCATGGGCGAAAACACCGCAGCCTGCGTTGCAGGTGTGATGTCGTTTGAAGACTGTATCGGCCTTGTGCACCTACGCGGGACGCTGTTTGACAGTCTTGATAAGGGTGGCATGATTTCCGTTGCATTGCCTGCGGAAGACCTGAAACCACTCCTGGGCGATGCGTTGGATCTCGGTGCCGTGAACAGCCCGGGATTGAGCGTTGCATCCGGGCCGAA
>CAZCOX010000028.1:0-13362 GCA_964500115.1 uncultured Rhodobacterales bacterium | reverse complement strand
ATATTCCTGGAAACAGGCCCCGGTAAGGCACTGTCAGCGCTGGCGCGGCAAAGCAACGGGATTGCCGCGCAGCAGGTGTTGTCGAGCCTGCGCCACCCCGAAGAAGACGTGGCCGACGACCGCTTCATGCTTGAGGTATTGGGCCGCATCTGGGCACTGGGTGGTTCGTTTGACTGGGAGCAGATTTGGGGTGACGCCCGTCGCAATCGCGTGCCGCTACCGACATATGCCTTCCAGCGGGCGCGCTACTATATCGAACCGGGCGAGGCGACGGCGGACAACACGCCCACCTATCTGACCCGGATCGAAGGGGTCGAAAACTGGGCGTGGGTCCCAAGCTGGAAAAAGGCATATGCGCCTGTTCCGGTCGACCCGAAAAACGAGCTTGACCAGATAGAAGCGCACAGTTGGTTGATGTTCATGGATGACATGGGCGTTGCCAGCAGGGCCGCAGAGCGACTGCGCGCCGTCGGGCATTCGGTTGTTGAGGTCTGGCCAGGCGACAGCTTTGCCCGGTTGGATGACACGACATATGTGCTTGCACCGGAACGCGGGCGCGAAGGGTACGATATGCTCTTCCGCGATATGCTCGCGCAGGGGCATGTGCCCAGCCGGATCGCGCATTTCTGGGCTGTGACGAAGGATCAAAGCCACCGCCCCGGATCAAGTTATTTCCAGCGCATTCAGGAGCACGGGTTCTATTCGCTGATGTTCATCGCGCAGGCGATTGCCGACGAAACGCTGCCAAAGCCGACGCATATGACCGTTTTCACCAATGGCGCCTACGCTGTGGGTCAGGAAGAGGTGGCATTCCCGGACAAGGCGATTATTGCAGGGCCGGTTCGCGTGATCCCGCGCGAAATCTCCGGGATGACAGTGTCGAGCGTTGATATCGCGACACCCCGCGAACCGGCGAAACGGCTGTTTGGAGGCTCGGCGGCACAGTCTGGCTACCAAGACGCGATGGATGTGCTGACTGACCAGGTGATCGAGGACATGATCACCGATCCCCGGTCAATGAACGTGGCCATTCGTGGCCGTGACCGGTTTGAAAAAGCGCTGCAGAAGACACCCCTGAAAGAGCAGAAATCCACCGCCATCAAACGCGGCGGGTGTTACTTGATTACAGGTGGTTTTGGCGGGATTGGCCTGACAGTGGCACGCAGCCTTGCCAAACACGGGTGCAAGTTGATCCTTGTCGGACGGCAAGGGCTACCGGAACGGTCCATGTGGGACAGGTATTTGAACCGGCACGCACCAACCGACAAAACCGTTCAACGCATTCGCGCCGTGCAAGAGCTTGAAACGCTAGGTGCGACGGTGCAGATCGGTGTCGCAGATGTCTGCAATCTGGCGGATATGACGGCCATCGTTGACGCCGCACAGGAAAAGCATGACCGGATCAACGGTGTGATCCACGCCGCTGGCGTCATGGACGACGCACCAATTCTCGGAAAGACAACCGCGTCTGTGGAACAGGTCTTTTCAGCCAAAATCCACGGCACAAAAGTGCTCGACCAGTTGTTCCCCGATGGCAGCACTGACTTTATCGCGCTCTTCTCGTCCTCCTCGACTCAGACAGCGCCCGCCGGACAGATCGATTATGTGGCCGCAAACGAATACCTGAACGCCTATGCCAAGTCGCGCAAAGGTGGTGAAACGGCTGTTATTGCGATCAACTGGGGCATCTGGGCGGATGTTGGTATGGCGGCTGACGCGCTGGCCGACCGCACGGGCGGGGCTGATCCTGCGCCGCTGTCCAAGATTGACCTCCCGCTTTTGCAGAGAACCGGGTTCGACCCATCAGGCAACCGTGTATTCGAGGCGCGCTATTCGACCAAAGACTGGGTGATAAACGAACACCGGACCAAACAGGGAGACGCTCTTTTCCCTGGTACGGGTTACATCACGCTCGCCGCGCAAGCCTTGCGCGGTCAGGGCGAGAGCGACGCGTTTTGTTTGCGCAATCTGACATTCCTGCGGCCCTTGCCCGTCGACGATAAGGGCAGTCGCGACATCCGTTTGCGCCTGTCGCGAAGTGACGACGGCTATACCATGGATGTGCTGGGGGATTGCCAGTTGAACGGCCAATCGGGGTACGCCCAACTGGTGACGTCAGAACTGTCACTTGTTCCCGAAGCGCAACCTTTTCAGATCGACATTGCTGCGATCCGAAAGCGGTGCGGGCCGCAACGCAAGGCGCATAATGGCGACAAGCTTGCCGCAGCACAAGAAACGCAACTGGCGTTCGGTCCGCGATGGAAAGTGCTCGACACCTGTGCCTATGGGCAAGGCGAAGGCATAGCTGATCTGTCGCTGAGCGCTGCGGCAAAGGATGACGAGAATTGGCGCTTCCATCCAGCCTTGCTCGACATTGCGACGGGCTGGGCCATGGAGTTGATCGACGGGTATCGCGCAGACGCCTTGTGGGTGCCTGTGTCATACGAAAGCGTTCGCGTCTTCCATCGTTTGCCCGAACGCGTTGTCAGCTGGGTGCGCTCAGCCGCGCATAATCACAATGACGACGACACAGCGTCTTTTGACATCACTTTGGCCGATGCAAACGGTACGGTTTGCATGGAAATTGAAGGGTTCTCGATCAAGCGTTTGACGGACGTGACCACGCTTTCGGCACCTTTAAAGGTCACGGCGTCAGAGTTTGAACCCGCAGATTATAGCCGGAACGCGCAGCCCCTGACGCCCGCCGAAGAGCGGCTGCAGCACAACCTGTCGCAAGGGATACCGCCTGAGCATGGCGCAGACGCGTTTTGGCGGGCGATTGGCGCGCATGTGCCACACATCATCGTGTCATCGCTTGATATGGAGGCCCTGATTGCGCAGGCGGCAACACCGTTTGACTCCGCTGGCGACACGCAGAAATTCGATCGGCCCCAATTGGATGGCGAATATGCAGCGCCCGAAACCGATGTTGAGCGCACGTTGGTCGGCATCTGGGAAGACCTGCTTGGCGTGCAGAACGTTGGCGTGGAAGACAGCTTTTTCGACCTTGGCGGGCATTCGCTGATTGCGGTGCGTTTGTTTGCGAAGGTACGGAAGACCTACAACGTCGATTTCCCCATTTCGGTGCTTTTTGAAGCACCAACCATCCGCGCCTGTGCAGCGCTCATTCAGGACCGCACCGGCGTGACCGATGTGCCGGGAGAGCAGGCACCTAAGCGCAAAACGAAAACGCGCCGGTTCAAGCACATCGTGGCCATGCATGACGGTGAGGGCGGAACAAAATCGCCATTCTTCCTTGTTGCTGGAATGTTCGGGAACGTTCTGAACCTGCGCCACCTTGCGCAGCTTATCGGCACGGACAGACCGTTCTACGGTTTGCAGGCCAAAGGGCTGTATGGTGACGAAGACCCCCATATGTCTATTCGCGATGCGGCGCGCGATTACATCGCGGAGATGAAGCAGGTTCAGCCGCACGGCCCCTACTTCCTTGGTGGTTTCTCTGGTGGCGGGATCACCGCGTTCGAGATTGCGCATCAACTGGAGGCGATGGGTGACACGGTTGCGATGGTTGCATTGCTTGACACGCCACTGCCACAACGCCGCCCGCTAAGCCGCAAGGACAGATTGCTGATCCAGTGGGATGAAACCAGCCGCAAGGGATTGTCATACCCGTTTGTCTGGCTGCGCAATCGCATCGCGTGGGAGATGCAGAAGCGGCAGGGATCAACCGTGACGCAAACCGCGCACAGCTTCCACAATGCCGAGATTGAACAGGCGTTCTTGCATGCCGTTGCCACCTACGAGATGCGCCCCTGGGATGGTCGTATCGCGCTGTTCCGCCCACCTTTGGTCGGCAAATGGCAGGTCAGTGGCGGGCGTTGGGTCAATCACGAACGTGCTTATTTGTTCGATGACAACGATTGGGGGCAATTCACACCTCAGATCGAGGTGTTTGAAGTTCCCGGCGACCATGACAGCATGGTACTTGAACCGAATGTGCGGGTCTTAGCGGGGCATCTGCGCAATGTGATTGTCACCACCGAGGCCAAATCCGGTGGTACAGGTAAAGTGGTGTCGTTTGCTGCGACGCAGGCGGCGGAGTAACGCGTGTGACCAAGATTGTTGTCGTTGTATTGAATTACAAAACGCCCGATTTGGCTGTCATGGCGGCGCAATCGGCGGCTGCGGCAATGGACGGATTTGGCGGGGCGATTGTTTTGGTCGACAACGCGTCGCCCGACAATTCGTTCGAGCAGATGCAACGGGACGTCGCAGCGGCGACATGGCCCGCGCATCTGGACGTGCAGGTTCTGCAATCCGGTCACAATGGCGGGTTCGGCGCAGGCAACAATTTTGGCATTCGTGCCGGTCGTGCGATCTGCCCGGATGCCGAATTTGTCTACATCCTCAATCCAGATGCACGTGTCGAAAAAGGTGCGATCCGGGCGCTGAAGGACCATCTGGATGCGCATCCCGAAGCGGCGTTTGCGGGCAGCTGGATCTATGGCGAGGATGGCGCGGACCACTGCAGCGCGTTCCGGTTTCCTTCGCTGGGTTCCGAGTTTGAATCCGCAGTGCGTTTTGGACCGATCACGCGTCTGCTGCAGAAGTTTGTTTTGCCTCTGCACGTCCCTGATGCGTCTGGCCCGGTAGGCTGGATCGTTGGCGCGTCGATGTTGGCGCGCACGTCAGTGCTGAATGACATCGGGCTCTTTGATGAGACCTTTTTCCTATATTTCGAAGAAACCGACCTTTGCCTGCGCGCCCACCGCGCCGGACATGAGGTACATTTCGTGCGCGAAAGTCGCGTCTGCCATATCGGATCCGTGTCGACTGGATTGGGGACGTGGAAACGCACGCCCACGTACTGGTACGAAAGCCGGTGGTATTACTTTGTCAAAAACCACAGCCGCGCCTATGCGCTGGCTGCAACCGCATTAACCAGCCTGGGAACGGGGCTTTGGCGGCTGCGCCGAATGGTCGAGCGTAAGCCAAATAACGATACCCATCGATTTGTCCGCGACATGGTTGCGCATGACCTGCGCGCAGCGTTCCAGCCGAAGCCTGATCCGGACATTCGCAAAATGACTGCCCTCCCGAATACCGCACTCCAGCCCAGCGTGGACTGACCAATGACCCAGTTTTCCAGTATTATCATCGGCGACGAAAGCCTGACCCAGCATTGCGCAGAGACGCTTTTGTCCGAGGGACACAGCATTGCTGCCGTCGTCACCGACAATCCTGACCTGTCCGATTGGGCCGCAAAACGCGGTTTGGTGGTTGAGGCACATGGTCGAGACCTTGGCAGGCGACTTGGTGGCATTTCCGTCGATTGGGTCTTGAGCATTGCCAATCTGAAAATCCTTGGCCCGGATGTTTTGGCGCTGGGCAAAAAAGGTGCGGTGAATTTTCATGATGGACCTTTGCCCAAGCACGCTGGTCTGAATGCCCCAGTCTGGGCAATCCTGAATGGCGAGACCAGCCATGGTGTGTCCTGGCACCTGATCGATAGCGGAATTGATACCGGCGACATCCTTGTCCAACGCAGCGTGTCGATTGCCTCGGAAGACACAGCGTTGTCGCTGAACACCAAGTGCTATGAGGCGGCGCTCACGAGTTTTCCTGAGCTGCTTCACGAACTGGAGCATGGATTGCCCGGTCGTACAAAGCAAAGCACCTTGGGTCGCAGCTACCATGGTTTGGACAAGCGTCCGTCCGTCAATGGCATGATTGACTTGAGCGGCACTGTTGAGGCGGCGCTTAACCTTGTTCGTGCGCTTGACCATGGCAGCTATGTTAACCCGCTCTGCACTGCGAAACTGCTGACCGACGTCGGCGTCGTGCATGTTGGGCGTGCCGAGAGAGTTCAAAGCCTCGCGGAAGCCGGACAGGTGATCGAGGTCACAGCAGATAGCGTGACCGTAGCACTAAGTGACGGGGCGATCCGCTGTCACGATCTGCGCGCAGCGTCAGGCAAACCGTTCGATCCGTCCAAGCATATCAGCCTTGGCGATGCTCTGCCCAGTGTCGCCGTAGACGTTCGAGAGGCTTGCAACGAAGCTTTGGCACGGGTCGCCAAGCGCGATGGCTTCTGGCGTAGTACGTTGAAAGGTGCGGTGCCGCTTGTGCTGCCTTTTGCGACGACCGGGGCGCAAGACATCCGGACAAACGCAACGGATATTCCATCTAGCCATCTGGCGGCGGGGATCGCGATGCTGGCCCAGCGCCTAACGAGCAACGATGGCACGGTCATTGCGCATCGCGCGAAAGATCAGGTGACCACACCGGTGGACAGCTTGATATCCGCTTGGGTGCCGCTGACCACAGTACAATTGCAAAAACCATTGCCAGACGTGTCGGTCGGCTTTGCCTGCGATCTGCCTCTCCGCGATCCGGATTTGACCGTCATGGAAACACCTGCGCTTGGGCTGTCAGACGCGGCTGGTTACATCGAAGGCACAGCGCTTACTTTCGAGGACGATGGCGGCAAGGTTGAGGCGCATATCAACCTCGGCAGGATCACGGCGGACTACGCCGATATCCTGATTGCACGCGTGTCGTGGTACGCCACGCATCTTGCGCAGGGAAAAGAACCCAGCGCGCTCCCAGCAGCTGAGCTTGAGACTGTGTTGCACGGGCAAAACCAAACCCAAGTGGTGTTGGATGGCCCGGAAACCATGCAAGCGGCATTCGAAGCACAGGTCGCCAAAACGCCTGAAACCATCGCTTTGGTGCATGAAACCCGCGAGATTACCTTTGCAGAACT
The DNA here is from genome assembly GCA_964500115.1 of uncultured Rhodobacterales bacterium. Classification (GTDB taxonomy): domain Bacteria; phylum Pseudomonadota; class Alphaproteobacteria; order Rhodobacterales; family Rhodobacteraceae; genus Marivita. The sequence continues at coordinate 6,635 of CAZCOX010000028.1, read as the reverse complement.
CAATCAAAACGCAAATCGCGTGGCACATGTGTTGCGGGACATGGGCGTTGAGGCGAACACCATGGTCGGGCTGCACTGTGCGCGCGGGCCAGATTTGCTTGCGGGTGCGCTGGGCATTCTCAAAGCGGGCGGGGCGTATCTGCCGCTTGATCCGGAATACCCCCAAGACCGCTTGGCGCATTACCTCACCGACAGCGAAGCGTCGGTAGTCATCACGCAGAGCAATCTGCAATCTGAGCTGCCGCAATCGAACGCCACCGTACTTGTGATCGATACAGACACACGCCTTAAATCGGCGGATACAAGCAACCCAACGGCTGGCTCGGAGGCCGAGGACCTTGCCTACGTGATCTACACTTCGGGTTCGACTGGATTGCCCAAGGGCGTGATGATCGAACACCGCAATGTCATGAATTTCTACGCTGGGATGGATGCGGTTGTCGGCAAAGAAAAGGACGCGGCTTGGCTCGCGGTCACAAGCTTAAGCTTTGATATTTCGGTGCTCGAGCTGTTTTACTCGATGGCGCGCGGCATCAAGGTTGTGCTGCCAAGCACCAGCCAGCGTGGCGCAATATCGGGCGGAACATCGCGGCGATCCGGCTCTGGCATGGACTTTTCCATCTATTATTGGGGCAATGATGACGGCGCCGGGCGCGACAAGTATCGCCTGTTGCTGGAAGGTGCGAAATTTGCGGATCAAAACGGGTTTTGTGCCGTTTGGACACCTGAACGCCACTTCCACGCGTTCGGCGGCCCCTACCCGAACCCATCGGTCACCGGTGCGGCGGTCGCCGCGGTTACCGAACAAATCGGTGTGAGGGCTGGCAGTTGCGTAGCCCCGCTTCACCATCCAGCGCGGATAGCCGAGGAATGGGCGGTTATCGATAACTTGACCAATGGGCGGGCCGGGCTTGCCATTGCAAGCGGTTGGCAACCGGACGATTTTGTGCTCCGGCCCGAAAACACGCCACCCGAGAACAAGCCCGCCATGTTTGACGCGATTGAGCAGGTGCGCAAGCTGTGGCGAGGCGAGGCTGTTGGTTTCCCCCGCAAAGATGGCCAGCTGCACGAGGTCGTCACACAGCCAAGGCCGGTTTCCAAAGAACTGCCGATCTGGGTCACGACCGCTGGCAACCCTGAAACATGGCGCGAGGCCGGTCGAAACGGCGCGAACGTGTTGACCCACTTGCTCGGTCAGTCAGTGGAAGAGGTTGGCGAAAAGATCGGGCTGTATCGACAGGCGTTGCGCGACGCTGGGTACAACCCGGACGACTTTGCCGTCACACTGATGTTGCACACGTGCCTTGCCGATACACGCGACATGGCTCGCGAGATCGCGCGCGAGCCAATGAAGGATTACCTGCGTTCCGCTGCTGGTTTGATCAAACAATATGCCTGGGCTTTCCCGGCGTTCAAAAAGCCGGAGGGTGTGAAGAACGCTTTTGAGTTGAATCTTGGCGATCTCAGTGACGACGATCTGGAAGGCATCCTTGATTTCGCTTTCGAACGATATTTCAACGATTCAGGTCTGTTCGGAACAATCAATGATGCGCTTGCCCGTGTGGAACAGCTCAAGGCAATAGGCGTGTCCGAGATTGCGTGCCTGATCGATTACGGCATCGAAACCGATCAGGTCTTGGAGGGTTTGAAACCCCTCGCGGAGGTGGTGAAACAATCCGCGCCGCAGCGGGATCATGAAGAAACGGATTTCTCGATTGCGGCGATGCTCGCCCGTCACAAGATCACGCATTTGCAGTGCACACCTTCCATGGCACGCATCATTGCCGAGGATGACGACGCGCGGGCACAACTTGCGGGCCTGAAGCACATTCTGCTGGGTGGAGAGGCATTGCCCGGAGCTTTGGTGAATGACATTCGAGAGGCGACGCCTGCGTCTATCACCAACATGTACGGACCGACTGAAACGACAATCTGGTCGTCCACCGAAGCTGTAACGCTTGAAGAAGCGACCGTGAATATTGGTCGCCCTATCGCCAACACGCAGCTTTATGTCCTGGACGATGCGCAGCGCCCGGTGGGATTTGGCGAAGTGGGCGAATTGTGGATCGGTGGTGACGGCGTCACGCGCGGTTACTGGAACCGTGCGGAAATGACGGCGGATCGGTTCCGGAGCAATCCTTTTGGTCTGGGTCGCATGTACCGGACAGGCGATTTGGTGCAGCGGCGTCCGGATGGCCGGCTGACGTTCCTGGGACGTGCTGATCATCAAGTCAAACTGCGTGGGTTCCGCATCGAGCTGGGTGAGATCGAAGCCGCCTTGCAAAACATTACTGGCATCAAAAATGCAGTTGTCGTGGCGCGCGAAGCAACCCCGGGGGATGTCCGTCTTGTTGCATACCTTACAGCAACTCAGGCTGTTGAACCAAAGACGATGCGCAAAGCATTGTTGGACCGGTTGCCGGACTACATGGTGCCATCGCATTTTGTGCAGCTTGACGAATTCCCAGTCACGCCGAACAAGAAAATTGATCGAAACGCGTTGCCCGCGCCGACAACACAACCTGTGAAGCGCGACGCACCGAAACCTGAAGTGCTGCAGCCGGACGTACAAACGGATCCGAGGCTTCAGAAAGGCTTGGCCGAAATCTGGAGCGAAGTCTTGGGCGTTTCATCCATCGCACCAAGCGACAACTTCTTTGATCTTGGGGGGCATTCGCTGCTGGCAGTGCAAACACATCGGGCCATCAGGGAACGGTTGGATTGCGCGAAATTGTCGATCACGGACATTTTCCAGTTCCCGACGCTTGAAGGTTTGTCTGGCAGAGTTTCAGCCCTGCGCGGCGGCAGCCGCGCCGTGCCCGAGACATCTACTGTCGCTGAATTTAAGCCAACCACAGCTACGGATCGCGCAAAGGCACGATCTGATGCCATGGCACGCCGCCGGGCGATGCGTGCCCGCAGGCAGGCGTGAGCCATGAAACTTATATATCTTGCAGCGATTTTGGTGACATTCGGTGCCGGAATGCTGTTTGCATGGACCCTTTTTGCCAAACCAAAGTCGCTTTCCCCTGAGGACTTGGCCGCACGGTACGAAACGCCTTTGCCGAAACCGACAGAGCCGTTGAATGTATTCCATTTGGGCCATTCCCTGGTGGGGCGCGACATGCCCGCCATGTTGGCGCAGATGGCAGAACATACGTATGCGTCTCAGCTTGGGTGGGGCACACCGCTGAAAGCGCATTGGGAACCTGACGAACCAATCGCCGGGTATGAGACGGAGAACGCGCACGAGAACTTCCGCGATGCAAAATCAGCATTGGCTGGCGGAGAGTTTGACGCTTTTGTTCTAACGGAAATGGTCGAGATCGAGGCGGCCATCGATTATTTCGAGGCGCCTTTGTACCTTGAAAAGTGGGCAGCAGCGGCGCGTGACGGCAATCCGGACATTCGCACATATCTGTACGAGTCCTGGCACTCTCTGGACGATCCGAACGGCTGGCTTACTCGTCTTGATACAGACCCGGACCGATATTGGGAGGGTGTGCTTTTGGCCCAAGCCATGGCCAATCTGGATCATCCGCAACCGATTTATCTGATCCCGGCGGGGCGGGTGTTCGCAGAGGTTGTGCGCAAGGTTGAAGCAAGCGAAGGCGTTGACGGCGTCACCTCGCGAGAGGATTTCTTTGCACGGCAAGATGATGGTTCGGTCGATCCGATACACATTAACGATCTGGGTGCGTATCTTGTCGCGCTGACGCATTACGCGGTTCTCTATCACCGGTCACCGGAAGGCTTGCCGTCGCAATTCAATCTTGCGGATGGCAGCCCGGCTATCGCGCCGGGACCAGCTTTGACACAGCTTTTGCAAAAAACCGTTTGGGAGGTGGTATCACGCCTGCCAACGACCGGGATTTCTACGCAATAGCGGAGCCTTGCGGAAACACGCTGTTTCCAAATGACACGCGTAATTCAATGGAGTTTTGAACGATTTTTGTCTAAATTATGTCTTGTCTGAGGCGTATTGTTATCGAGTATCACGCGCGTCAGTCAAGGCGGGGGCCTTGGACTGGAGCTGAAAAATGTTGTATTTTCAGTCGTTTGAAGAAATCTTCTCCGCGTTGAAGCGGCGCATGGGTTTGATCATTGTGATCACGTTCCTCGGTTGCGTTGCGTCGGTCATTTTCGCCCTGCTACAAGAGCGCGCCTATAACGCAATTGCGGTCGTCCAGGTTGAGGACGCCCAGGTTTCCAGCACCAGCACAAGCGCCGATATCGTTACCGAACGCCGCGCCAGTTTGGATGCGCGGCGCACCGTTCGTTTGATCGAACAACGCGTGATGTCACGCGGAACGCTTCTAGAGATCATGGACGAATATGATCTTTTCAACACGCCCCCTGACCTGACCCCGACACAGCGAGTGACTTTGATGCGGCGCTCTGTGTCGATCGAAGAGATTCTGGCAGGCGAGGCATGGCAGCCCAACCCAACGGTGTCGGGCATGGTGATTAACGTCACACTTGGCGATGCACAAAAAGCGGCGGACGTGGCAAACGACCTGTTGGAGCGTGTTTTGGAAGAAGCGCGCGCCCGCTCCGTCGACCGCGCGCAGTTCGAGTTGCAGTTCTTTAACGCAGAAGAAGAGCGTATTCGCGAAGAGATCGTGGCGGCAGAGAGTGTGATTGCCGATTACAAAACGGCGAACTCCGAGATGCTGCCGACAAACATCGCGCTCCTCCAAGGTGAATTAACCACGTTGAATGCGTCGCTGCTGACGCTACGACAGCAGATATTGAGTTTGGAATCCAGCACATCGCGCATTCGACCCGAGGCACTGGCGCGTCAGGTCACGACGCTGGAAAATCAAATCCGGCTGATCGAAGACCGGATAACCGAAATCAATGCGCTCTTCGTGCGTGCACCTGCAGTTGAGCGTGAACTCTCAGCATTGGAGCGTGAGCTGACGCAGCTGAATGAACAGTTCAACGTCATTTCGCGCCGCAAAGCGGATGCTGAGATGAGCCAAAGCCTCGAAGAACAGCGTCAGCTTGCGCGGTTTGACGTGCTGGAACGTGCCATCGTACCCACCTACCCCGTGTCGCGCAGCAAAAGGCAGCTCGCCATGTTGGGCGGTATTGCAAGCGGCATGCTGGCCGTTGGCGTGGCGTTCTTGCTTGAGATCCTGAACCCGCCCATCCGGAACTCGGGTCAAATGGAACGTGCGCTTGGTGTTCGCCCGGTTATCTCGGTACCGACTTTGAATGGGCGGACGTCAAACAAGCAGAAAACCAAAGGGCCAAGGTTTGGCTTAGGCGTTCTGGTGGCATTGCTGTTGGGGGCCATCGCGCTTGTCGCAAAGCCGGTTGCAGAGCTTGTGGGCTATACCGGATTTCAACGCAGCGCTCAGTAAGCGTAGGCGCTTTCGTCAGCGTCTTCGGCTTTGTTCAGGACAACACCCAAAAGCGGAATGGAGTCTCCCAGACGCCGTTCCGTTTCCTTGATGTCCTTGGCGCGCGTGACGCCGCCTGCTGCCACGATCAACAAAGCGTCAAAGTTCGGTCGCATCGCAATGACGTCGTCATTCAACAGCGCGGGCGGCAGGTCGAACAACATGACATCCGGGTCAAACTCCGCTTCGATACGCTTGAGCGTTCTGTCGGTGCAAGGATCCTGCAACAGTTCTGACGCGTAGGGTTCAACCATGCCGTTAAAGCCGATGGCCACGTGAGACCCGGCTGAGATGTCATTCTTGCCAAAGCCTTGCAGGTGACGGTCTGGTGTTATCTCTTCCCGCAGCAGGTCCCCCATAACACCAGGGTCCGCGACGCCGAAAATCTTGTGCAAGCTTGGGCTACGCATATCGAGGTCGAGCAGAACGGCGCGACAGTTTTCCTGGCGCGACAGGCTGACCGCCAAATTGGCTGCGGTAAACGTTTTGCCACAGTCCTTTGTCGGCGATGTAATCGCCACGCGCCGCCAGCCGTTTTCGGCAAGCGCCTGCAGCATGCGTGTGCGCAAGATGTCAAACCGGGCATGGGCCGGGTCGCGGCGTAAGGCCGTGATCACGTTCCGGTTCGCCAACCGCGTTGGATCGAGCGGGAACCGATCAAGGGACTGCCAGGCTGATTCCACCCGTTCTTGCGGGTCCGGCTGCACATCCTGCGCATCAACAGGTTTCGGGGCTTGTGCCAAAACAAGCGGTTGCGACGGCTTTGGGCGTGACTTGGGCTTTGGCGCTTCTGCTTCAGGCTCAGCGGGAGTCTCGATCTGCTGCTCAGGGGTCATTTCCAGCGTGTCGGATTCGGCTGGCTGGGCCACCTCGGATTCCAGCGTTTCAAGCTCTTGACGTAGACGCTTTGCCTCAAGCTGTGCCTTGCGCTGCAAAAGCGCTTCTTTTTCAGCGAGCAAGGCATCCAGGCTGGATTTAGCCGAAGCTTCATCTGCTTTGGGCGAAACCGACGGCTGCACCGGCCCGCGCCGTTTGCGGCGCTGGAATTTCGGTTGCTCTGTCATGTCACTGCCTCGTACTTCGGCATCGGTTCTTCCGGTCAAATGTTGGCACAGCTCACCCGTGCAAGTCTTCGATGACACGTCAATCTGGCAAGAATACGTCCGATTTGCGGGGATTGTTCATCAAAATGCAGCGATCTGAAAGTCAGAAGCCAAACAGGTTGGC
>CAZCOX010000027.1:0-20478 GCA_964500115.1 uncultured Rhodobacterales bacterium | reverse complement strand
ATCAAGCCGCGGTTGTGCATGTATTTCATGAACCGCGCTTGGTAGATCGCCATAAGTGGGCCGAGGCCCATAGAGACGGTCGGGAACTGCCAGTAATCTGGCATCAGCCATGGGTGCGGATAAGAGGACAAGCCGCCGCCACCGACTTCGGAGCGGAAGTTTTCAAGTTCTTCTGTGCTGATGCGGCCTTCCATGAAGGACCGGGCGTAGATACCTGGGATCACGTGACCTTGGAAGAACACAAGATCGCCACCGTGGATGGCGGATTTCGCGCGCCAGAAGTGGTTGAGGCCGATGTCATAAAGAGCAGCAGACGACGCGAAGGAGGCAATGTGGCCGCCATATTCGCTGCTGACTTTGTTCCGCTTGACGACAGTCGCCATCGCGTTCCAGCGATTGATGGTGCGAATGCGCCATTCCATTTCGGTGTCACCCGGGATGTCGACTTCGTCATCCGGTGAAATGGTGTTCTGGTACGGCGTGGTCGCCGAGAATGGCAATTTCGCACCATTGGCGCGCGCCTGTTGTACGGCCTTGTCGAGCAGGAAATGCGCGCGATCGGCGCCATCCCGAAGGATGACGTCTTCGATAGCGTCTTGCCATTCCTGGGATTCGACCGGGTCGATATCAAGCGGGGTGTCTGTCATATCCCTCTTCCCTTGGTCAGGTCGCTTTTCGCGACAATTGATTTAGCCCTGAACTAAATTGTGAATCAGTTCACGTGGGTTGGCGTGGTTCCTAACACTCTAACTGACGTTGAGGCAGGAGGTTCCGCGAATAGCGTCCATGCGCCACATGCATAGCATAGTTCAACATTAAACAATCTTACGCATAGTGCTTGCAGCGCGACATTTTTCCAATGCCCGGGTTGAACGAGTTGGTTGGGTCAATGGATTTGTAGAAATCCGCGAGATCGGGTTTGGCTTTGTAGATATGCCCGACATTGTGTTCAGCCGGATATTCCGCGCCGCGCTGGTCCAGCAAATCCAGCATCTCTGCTTTGAGCGCGACAACATCCACGCCTTTTTTGACGATGTAGTCTTGATGCAGAACATGGCAGAAAAAGTGGCCGTAGTAGAGCTTGTGCACAAGTTTGTCGGCGATGGATGGCGGCAGCTCCTCAAGCCAAGCGCGTTCATTGCGTTTCAGCGCGATGTCGAGTGCAAGAATGTCTTCGACGTCGTTCTGGTGCACGTTTTGATACCGAATGGCGGCTCCGGCGGCGGCAAATCGGTTTAGCCCCGCCAGTTTGCCCTCGCGCGGCGTGCATTCGATGAAATCACCGTCCTTGTCGGCAAATAGCGTGGTCAGATAGTCGCGCGCCTCGGTGACCCCACCGTCGCGCATTTTGAGGATAAGATGATGCTCATATCGGTCGCGGTAGTCGGTCAGGCGTTTGGGCAATACCTTGGGCGCGATACGTGCCAGAATTTGCATGAACCGGTCCGTAAACCCGCGTGTCAACGCGAATTTGTTAAGCCGCGCATCGACGGCGCCTTTCAATGCAAAGAACATTGGAAGCTTATCTGTACCCAGCTTATCGATCATGATGACCGTATCTTTGCCATAGTTTTCCGAAATGTCGAAAATCTCGCGATGCATGTATTCGCCGGACACTGGCAGATTTTCGAACTGCCCCAGGATGTGACGCCGCAATTCTGTCAGGTCGCTCGGATCGTTTGTCCCGATATAAAACGTCTGTTCGTTTTGGTTGATCGGATAGGTGTCGAGCCTTACCGCGAACACGGCGAGTTTGCCAGCACATCCGGCAGCCTCGTACAGCCGACGCTTGTCGGCGTTAAAACGCGCAGGGCTGTCTGCATCTACATCGCGTACGCGGCGATGGTACTCGGTGTCTGACGCGCGTTTGTTGGTGTCTTCGAGATCTGCGTCAGTGAAATCACCTTTTTGAACGCGCGTCAGAATTTGCTCTGGCGTGTCGCCAAGGTTGATCCCCAGATGATTAACCAATTCAAGCTGCCCGTGCGCCGTGATCTGAGCGAAGAGCGAAAGTTCGGTGTAACTCGGGCCCCGTTCGATGAGTGACCCACCAGAGTTGTTGCACACGCCGCCGACGATTGAAGCGCCGATGCAGGAAGAGCCAATCACTGAGTGTGGTTGACGGCCCAGCGGCTTGAGCAATTTTTCGAGGGCGAACAAGGTCGCCCCCGGCAGGCTGACAACCTGTTCGCCATTTTTGATGGTGTGGATCGCATCCATGCGGCGGGTGTTGATCAGAACGACATCGCGGTCGTAACTGCCCTTTGGCGTTGAACCTTCGGTCAAGCCCGTGTTCGCAGCCTGCATGATGACGATTTTATCCGCCTCCACGCAGGCTTTGAGCACATTCCACTGCTCCAGCACGGTTGCCGGTTGCACAACAGCGAGCGCGTCCCCTTCGCCCGAACGGAACCCTTTGCGGAACCGCTCGGTTTGTTTGGCACCGGTCAGGACATGCTTTGCCCCAACCGCTGCGCGCAAGGTTTTTAGAAGGTCGTCATCCGTCATGGTCTCGTCCTCCCCTCAGGCTCAGTACGCGACCGAAGGCAACCACGTGGCAAGCCATGGCCAGAAGAATACCAAGGCAAGGCCGGTCAGCTGCAACAGGACAAATGGAACCACCCCTTTATAGATGTGACCCAGCTTGATCTCGGGCGGGCAGACACCTTTGAGGTAGAAGAGCGCGAAGCCCACAGGTGGCGTCAAGAACGAGGTCTGCAAGGTCACCGCGACAAGGATCACGAACCAGACAAGCGCTGCTTCGTCGACCACACCGTAGCCCGGAATGTCCAAACCCAAAGCATTGATGATCGGACGCATCAGCGGCAGCACGATCAACGTGATTTCGATCCAATCGAGCACGAAGCCGAGCAGGAAGACGATGCCGAGGATGATCAGGACTGTCCCGTTCGGGCCGAGGCCTGTGCCAAGGATCATGTCTTCGATCAGCTGATCTCCACCCAGTTCCCGCAAGACGTAAGAGAACACCGTCGCACCGAGGAAGATCGCAAAGATATAGGCTGTCGTGTTGAACGTTGATTTCAGCACGTTCACCAGCTTTGCGACGGTCAGCTTGCGGTATCCAAGCGCTAACAACGTCGCGCCAAGTGCGCCAATGCCAGACGCTTCGGTCGGCGTTGTGATACCCGCAAAGATCGATCCAAGCACAGCGAGGATGAGGCCGAGCGTTGGCAGAACCGCGACCAGAACATCCTTAACCGCCGCCCAATCCGGGCGCACTGCGCCTTCGGGTGTCGGGGCAACGGACGGTTTGATCTGCGCGATGACGAAGATGTAGGTCAGGTACAGGAACCCGATCAGAACACCCGGCAGCATCGCTGCCATGAAAAGATCACCAACAGACAGGGCCATCTGGTCGGCCATGATCACCAGCATGATCGACGGCGGGATCAGAATGCCCAGCGTCCCGGACGCCGCAACCACACCAGTGCCCAGCATTGGCGAGTACTTCTGCTCCATCATCGATGGCAGCGACAGGACACCCAACAGGACCACGGACGCACCGATGATGCCAGTAGAGGCCGCAAGGATGATCCCGATCATGGTTACGGTGATCGCCAGACCACCCCGCGTGCGGCCAAACAGACGCTGCATCGACGCCATCAGGCGTTCGGCCACTCCGGATTCGTCCAGCATCAGCCCCATAAAGATGAACATCGGCAAGGCGACCAGAACCGCGTTCGACATAGTCGCGTAGACCCGGTTCACTACGGCCCCGAGGCTCAGGTAATCGAGGCCAACGAGCGTTTCTTCCAGCCCTGTCCAGTTCATCATGCTATTGTCAAAGAGGTACGCAATCCCTGTATAGGCCACACCCGTACCGGCCAGCGTCCACGCCACCGGGAATCCGGTAAAGAGAAGCGCTATGAAGGTCACGAACATCGCGATGACCAGCTTTTCTTCGGTGGTGTGCACAAGGAAGGTCAGCGCGGTTGCGACGGCGGCAAAGCTTAGCAGCGCCCACAGGATCAAGCGCAGATCGCGGCCCTGGCGCTCTTCGACGCCGGCTGTAAACAAGGCGTGCACGTCATGGATCAGCCGGGCCAAAGCGGCGAGCGCCAGCAAGACAAAGGAGACCGGAATGATTGCCTTGAACGCCCAGCGCGCCGGCAAACCTGTTGGTGAGGCCGACCGCTCATCAACGCGCCACGACTCATAGAAGTAATCCCATCCCTGATCGATCATCAGATACAGGAACGGCACAACCAGGGTCAGGATGCCCAGAACTTCGATGATCCGCTGCGCACGGCGGCTAAGTTGCAGATGCAGGATGTCGACGCGTACATGGCTGTCCGTGACCAACGCGTAGGATATGCCGATCATTGTGACGAGGCCGTAAAAGTGCCACTGCAATTCATCAAGCTTCGGGTAGTTTTCGTTCAGAAGGTAGCGCAGCGTCACCTGAGCCACGATCGCGGTAATGAGCAGAACGTTGGCCCACATGACAACGTGGCCCACACCCTTGACGAACCTATCGATCCCAACCGCGACAGGCTGAGTGTCTTTGTCTTCGTGCTCAAGGATGTGTTCGTACGTTTCAATCGGGTCTTCTTTGGCTTTGATGGTCTCTGACATCACGGTGCCTCCTATCCCTCGTCGGGCGAAATGGCCCGGCGTCTAAAAACCGAAAAAAGTGAAAAACGAATAAGGATGTGGCGACCCCGAGACGGGGTCGCCACAGATGCGCAGACTTACTTGCGCGGGAGGAAAGCGTTTTCTTTCCACATGGCGTAGCCGTCACGGAACTCGGTCATGTCGGCCAGAACCTTGGCGAAGAATTCGTCATTTGCGGCTTCTTCTTCTGCAACAGCGTTCCAGGTTTCCTCAAAAGTCGCGAGCATCTCGTCAGACCACTGCTTGATCTCGACCCCGTTGTTTTCGACGTTATCGATCATGGTCGCGTATTGGATCGCTTCGCCTTCGGCAAAGCTGTCGGCCATAGACGCTTTGCAAGCGTTTTCGATAATCGCCTGGTGCTGTTCGGATGCTTCGTTCCAGACGTCTTTGTTGATCATGAGTTCAAACACTGTCGCCTGCTGGTGCCAGCCAGGGAAGTAGTTATACTTGACCAGCTTATGGAAGCCGAGGCGTGCGTCGATGGCGGGCATGGAAAATTCGGTCGCGTCAATTGCGCCTTTTTCCAACGCCGGGAAGATTTCACCGCCTGGCAACAGGGAGGTTGCAACACCAAGCTTTTGCATAACTTTGCCGCCGAGACCGAAGAAGCGCATCTTCAGACCGTCGAGGTCGGCAGGCGTGTTGATCTCTTTCGCGAACCAGCCGGAAGTTTCCGGCGCGATGATCGCGCAGGGCATGACTTTCACGTTGTACCCGGCCTGATCATACATTTCTTGGTACAGGTTCATGCCGTTGCCGTAATAGAGCCACGCCATGTATTCGCCCGCTTCGGGGCCAAATGGGACGGCAGAGAAAAGCGGTGCGGCCGGGATTTTGCCCGCCCAGTAGCCAGCCGTTGTGTAGCCAGAGTTGATTTTACCGGTTGAGACGGCGTCAAGGATCTCGAACGGGGGAACCAGTTTGCCGGGTTCGTACACCTTCATGCGCAATGTGCCGCCAGACATCAGATCGAGCTGATCCGCCACGCGTGGGATAGGGGAGCCCAATCCGGGCAGAGCTGTTGAAAACGCGATGGGTGTCTTCAGCAAAAGTTTTTCTGCAGCATGGGCTGCCGGGGCAGTTAGGACAGCCGCTGCAACGGCCAGGCTTGTGAGTACGTTTTTCATGGTTCCTCCTCAGAATTCAGATGGCACGCGGGCCGGGAAATCCGGACCATGCATGTCCGGGAATGAAGTGGTTCATAATGTTTACCACTTATAGAACGCAACAATTTTGTGACCACTGCGGCATGCTTCGCTGCAAAATTCATCGGCGGTTCGGCCGCGCAGAAAAGATGCTTTCCAAAAGCATCAATTTTCATAGGTCTGAAAAATATGAATTTTCCGCGAATATCAGCTATCTGCTGAATGCATAGCTGCGACATTTTCGTTGACCCCGAAACAGGAACACTTATTTTACCACTGTGGTTGCATTTGTATTGGGAAAGTCATGCCAAATTCCGCAGCAAGCCTGTTTGGACCGGTCGGTCACGAATCGGTCGCAGATACGATTGTCCACCATATCGAAGAGCTGATTGTCTCGGGCGTGCTCAAAGACGGAACGCGCTTGCCGTCCGAACGCAGCTTGGCCGAGGAAATGAAGGTTTCTCGGCCAAAGGTTCGCGAAGCGCTCAAGCGGTTGGAAGAAAACGGCTTGATTGTAGTCCGTCACGGCGAAGGGAATTTCGTGGCGCCGTTGGTTGGCTCTGCGATGTCACCGGCATTGGTGGATCTTTATGCACGGCACGTGACAGCGTTTGAGGACTACCTTGAGTTTCGCCGCGAACAGGAGAGTTTTGCAGCCATGCTGGCCGCTGAACGCGCGACGGCGGAAGATCGTGAAGGCTTGTCCGCGCTCATCACGGAATTGGAAGAGGCGCACGAAACAGGGGATGCCGAACAATCGCGTGATGCGGACGTTCGTTTTCATGCAGCGATTGTCGATGCCAGCCACAACTCGCTTATGGTTCACACGATGTCTGCGATCTATCAATTGATGGCGCGCAATGTGTTTTATAACCGCGATTTCCTCCGGTCGATTGATGGGACCGGTGACATGCTGTTGAACCAACACCGTGACATCGCAAGCGCCATCATCGAAGGGCACGCGGACAAGGCTGCAGATGCAGCGGCCGATCACATCGACTTTGTCGCGCGTAGCTTTCGCGTGGGGCGTGCGCAGGATCGTCGGGAAACCGTGGCGCGGCGGCGCAAAGCCTTGCTTCAGATGCGCGCCTGATCGGAGCCGCGCCGTATTTGTCGAACGGCACATGCATGTCGGTAAAGATGTATCGGGCGGTAGCCGATACCTACTGTGATCGTGCCTTTAAAGATCAAACGTCGCGAACACCGGCGCGTGGTCACTTGGTTTTTCCCAGCCACGGGCGTCCCGCAATACGCGGCTGCTGTGGGCTGCGTTGGAAATATCGGGTGTTGCCCACACATGATCCAACCGGCGGCCCTTGTCCGCCGCATCCCAATCGCGGGCGCGATAGCTCCACCAACTGTAAAGAAGCCCTTCGGGGATATCCTGGCGCGTGACATCAACCCAGCCGCCCGCATCTTGCGTTTCAGCCAGGTGTTCGACTTCAATCGGCGTGTGGCTGACAATTTTGATCAACTGTTTGTGCGACCAGACATCGTCTTCACGTGGCGCGATATTGAGATCTCCAACAAGGATCGATTTCTGAGGTGGTTCAGTTTTAAACCAATCGCGCATGTCAGTCAGATAGTCGAGCTTTTGGCCAAACTTCTCGTTCACCTCGCGGTCGGGCACATCGCCGCCAGCCGGGACGTAGAAATTGTGGATGGTAACGCCGTTTTCTAACCGGCCGGCCACATGGCGAGCATGCCCCAAACCCGCGAAATCCTGATCCCCTACGTCTGCAATGGGCAGCTTTGACAGGATCGCCACACCGTTATAGCCCTTTTGGCCCCGCGCAACCATGTGCCCATAGCCAAGCGCCGCAAATTGCTCTGTCGGGATTTTCTCAACAGGGCTTTTGCACTCTTGCAGGCACAAAACGTCAGGCGCTTCTTCAGACAGGAGTCTCGCCACAAGTGCCTCGCGCAGGCGGACGGAATTGATGTTCCAAGTGGCTAGGGTGAACGACATGACACAACTCCTGACGTGATGCCGCGTGACACTGCCCGCGTCTGAAAGGGGCCGCAACCCGGAAAACCGCACAAAAAAACGCCCCGGAAATCGTAACCGGGGCGCAATAGTTGTCTGCGAACAGACGAGGGAAGATGTTTACCAGTCTTTCGGGCCTTTATCCCCAAACTGATGAACGAGAAAATCAATGAAGGCGCGCACTTTTGGCTGCGTGAAGCGGCCCGGTGGGTACACCGCATAAATGCCTTGTGTATCGACCGGAAGATCGGGGATCGCATCTTCGACCAACCCTTGCTCCATCGCTTCTGCGTATAGGAATGACGGCAGGTACGCGATGCCAAGGCCCGCGATGCAGGCGTTCAGCAGGGATTGACCGTCATTGACCGACAACCAACCCGCCGTGCGCACCTGACGCTTCTCGCCAGATGGTGCCGTGACTTTCCAGACATTTCCGCTCGACTGGTTGGAATAGTGCAGCAGTTTGTGTTCGTTCAGATCATCGATCCGGCGTGGACGGCCGTATTCCTTGAAATACTCAGGCGATGCGATCATGCGTTTGGTGGTTTCGGTCAGCTTGCGCGCGCGCAAGGTGCTATCTTCCAACTCACCAATCCGCACGGCCATATCGAAGCCTTCGGAAATCAGCTCAACATAGCGATTGTTCAGCACCATATTGACGGTGATGTCTGGGAAATCGGTCAGGAAATCACCAAGGATCGGCGACAGGTGGTTCACACCAAAGTCAGTCGCAACCGAGATGCGCAGCAGCCCCGATGGCGCGGATTGCATGGACGTCACCAACGCGTCTGCCTCGCCCGCGTCATTCAAAACGCGACGGGCGCGATCGTAATAAGCAAGGCCAATTTCAGTTGGGCTGACGCGTCGTGTAGTCCGGTTCAATAGCCGCGCACCCAGCCGTGCTTCGAGGCTTGAGACATGTTTGGACACAGCGGATTTGGAAATCCCCATTTTCTTGGCCGCGTCGGTAAAGCCACCTTGGTCCACAACTGTGGCAAAGGCCTCCATTTCGGTCAGACGGTCCATACAAATTCCTCGTGTTGGTTGGACCCGGGTATGACGTTCAAATCAGGCGCGACTTGGGCGCGCCGCAGACAATATCTGGGTTTTCTTAAGTAATGTTGCGTATTTAGAGACGCCAAATTTGGCAGGGCCCGACGCCGCGCTATAACTAGGTCATTGAAATAGTGTGGCTTACCACGCTGCATTTTGGGAGGAATATAATGAAGTCTTTCTTGGTGGCCGCAGCGCTTGTCGCCGTTGGCAGTATGTCAGTGGCCGGAGAAACCCCCTCAACACCCGGAGCAGAGGTGTACATTGTCAACCTTGAGGACGGCGCAACCGTACAATCACCCGTGACGGTCGTGTTCGGCTTGAAAGGCATGGGTGTCGCGCCCGCGGGCGTTGAAAAAGAAGGTACAGGACATCATCACATGTACCTCAATCGTGCGCCGTTCGGTGAGGCTGAGGGGGATGAGGAGATTTCCGAAGTCGGTGTACCTGCGGATGAAAACCACATCCACTATGGCGGTGGTCAGACACAGGCCACATATGAACTTGAACCGGGCACACACACGATGCAGCTGGTTCTGGGCGATCACTTCCATGTGCCTCATGATCCGCCGGTCGTGAGTGACGTGATCACAATTACGGTGACCGAGTAAGCAGTTGGCGCCGGGCGATTTGTTCGGCGCACATCTGACCCGCGGGTGTCGGGGTCTCTTGTCCAAGGTGGCGCTGTCGGGTTAAACGCAAATCTAGAAGGACATCGCCACAAGGAACCTGCGTCATATGACTATCGAGGCACCCGAAACACAGATCGTCGACAGCTACCGTATCTCTTGCGATGGCGGTGAAGGCGCGCTGGGCCACCCTCGGGTTTGGTTGCAAATCCCGAACGAGCACGGGTGGGTCGAATGCCCTTATTGCGATGCCAAGTACATCCATCGGGATTTCGCTGACCAGAAAGACGCGTGACCGCGAAGAGGGTTAGCGCCGGCGCGATTGCGCTGTTGGTTTTGGGCGCTTTGGTCCTTCGAATCTGGCTGCGCATGGATCAGCAGGACGAGACGCTCGGTCAGGCGATCTGGGCGCTCTACCGATTTTTCACTATCTGGACGAACACGCTGGTTGGCGTTGTAGCAGCTTGTGTGGCCATTGGGCAGAAACCAACGGCGTCTTTGCAGACGGGATTGCTGCTGTCGATTTCGATTGTTGCCATCGTTTACCACGCTTTGCTCGCCAAGTTTAATGACTATGCTGGGCTGGATTGGGTGGCTGACCATTTGGTGCACACTGTCATCCCACTCGCCTATGCGGTCTATTGGCTGATGTTCGTGCGCAAGTCGCAGTTGCGCCTGTCACAGTTGCCATATTGGCTTATTTTACCGCTGGTCTATTGCATCTTCGCGATGACGCGGGGTGCCTTGGATGGCGTCTACCCTTACTTTTTTCTCAATCTTGCAGATCTTGGTTTTGCCCGCACAGCTTTGAACGTGTTTGGATTGTTGGTTGCCTTTGCGGGCATCGGCGCGGTGCTGGTTTTTGCAGGGCGCGCGCTGCATCGCGTGGGCTTGTCCGACTAGGCGGTTGTAATCGCAATGGCCATCGGCCAACCCTGTCGATAACATTGCGCACATGCTCGAAAATCTCGTTCTTCTGTGGCTGTCCGCGCTGGTTCTGATGGGAAGCCCCGGACCCGCCACCGTCAGTTTGGCGGCGATGGGTACAGCCTATGGTTTTCGGCGGAGCGGGTCGTACTTGATCGGCGTGATGGCCGGAACAACCGGCGTTTTGCTGCTCATCGCGACCGGCATTACGGCGATCATTCTGGCAGAGCCGGTTTTTGTGCGTGTGTTGTCGTTCGTTGCGGCGGCTTACATCCTCTATCTGGCATGGCGAATTGCAACGGCACCAATTGGCGCGGGGCCACAAGCATCCGAAAAGGCGCCCGCGTTTTGGCCGGGGTTGATGGTGTCTCTGCCAAATCCCAAAGCCTTCGCGGCCATTGGCGCAGCTTTTGCGGGCCATTCCATTGTGCCAGACAGCTTGCTGTCAGATACAGTCGCAAAGGTCGCTGCGATCGGTACCGTTGTTGTGATTGTGAATGTTGGCTGGCTCGCCTTTGGCACAGTCTTTTCCCGCGTTTTGACCCATCCAACACATGGCCGCATCGTGAATATCCTGTTCGCTTGCCTGCTCGTCGTGTCAGTTGGCATCGCACTGTGGAACCTCTGAAGCTCACGCAAAACGGCTGGCACACGGACGCGTAGCATGGCACATCTGTGCAGGTCATAAAGGGGGCGCGTATCATGGCATTTGGCAAAGGACATCACCTTCACCTGATTGATGGCTCGGCCTTTATCTTTCGCGCCTATCACGCATTGCCGCCTTTGACGCGTAAGTCTGATGGACTGCCGATTGGCGCGGTGTCCGGCTTTTGCAACATGCTGCAGCGCTATGTTGAGGGCAATCACGGCCCAGATGCACCGACCCATGTAGCGGTGATCTTTGACAAAGGCAGCCACACGTTTCGCAACGATATGTACGATCAGTACAAGGCGAACCGAGAGGCGATGCCCGAGGACCTGCGCCCACAGATCCCGCTGACTCGTCGTGCAACCGAGGCGTTCAATATCGCTTGCAAAGAACTGGAAGGCTACGAGGCTGACGACATCATTGCGACGCTATCCGTTCAGGCGCGCGAGGCGGGCGGACGCGTGACGATCATTTCGTCTGACAAAGATCTGATGCAGCTTGTCGGGGGTGGCGTTGAAATGCTCGATGCCATGAAGAACCGTCGTATCGATACGGACGGTGTGTTCGAAAAGTTCGGCGTTGGCCCAGACCGTGTGGTCGACGTGCAGGCGCTGGCGGGGGACAGCGTGGACAACGTTCCGGGCGCGCCGGGGATCGGGGTCAAGACAGCAGCTTTGCTGATCAATGAGTACGGATCGCTTGAGGAACTGCTCGACCGCGCGGAAGAGATCAAACAGCCGAAACGGCGCCAGACTTTAATCGACCATCGTGAGCAGATTGAGTTGAGCAAACGACTCGTGATGCTCGATTGTGAGACACCAATTGAATTCACGCTGGATGATCTGGAGGTGAAAGACCCCGATCCGGAAACGCTTATGCCTTTCTTGGCAGAGATGGAATTTCGCACGCTCACCAAACGCATTGCAGAGGCGCTGGAGGTCGAACCACCCGTTATCGCAGACACAACACCAGAGGGTGCAAACCCGCCGGAGGGCGATGCTCCAGAATGGCCCGCAATCGACCCGGAAAACTACACATGTATTCGCGACCCTAAAACGTTGCAGACATGGATCGATCAGGCCATGGAAAAAGGCTGGGTCGCGTTTGATACGGAAACGACTGGCCTGAATGATATGATTGCCGAACTGGTTGGCATTTCCATTGCCATTGAGCCGGGTGCCGCCGCGTACATCCCGCTGGCGCACAAGGCGGAAGGTGGCGAGGGCCTGTTCGGGTCTGACGAACTGGCCGAGGGGCAAATCCCGCTGGACGACGCGCTCAAGGCTTTGAAACCTTTGCTCGAACATCCGTCGGTCATGAAGATCGGGCAGAACATGAAATACGACGCCAAGATCATGGCGCGGTATGGTGTGGATGTCGCCCCGATCGACGACACGATGCTGATGTCTTATGCGATGAACGCAGGGCAGCACAGCCATGGGATGGACACTTTGGCAGAGCGCTACCTGAGCCACTCCTGCATTCCGATCAAAGAGCTTTTGGGAACCGGAAAAAGTCAGATTACCTTTGATCGCGTGCCCATCGACAAGGCCACGCCCTATGCGGCTGAGGACGCGGATGTGACGCTGCGCCTTTGGCATATGTTCAAGCCGCAACTGCACACGAACCGGGTCACCCGTGTCTACGAAGGGATGGAGCGGCCCTTGGTGCCGGTGCTGGCGCAGATGGAGATGCACGGGATCAAGGTGGATCGCGACACGCTCTCCCGCATGTCGAACGCCTTTGCGCAAAAGATGGCGGGGCTGGAGGCGGAAATCCACGAACTGGCGGGGCGCAGTTTCAATGTCGGCTCTCCCAAACAATTGGGCGAAATCCTGTTTGACGAGATGGGGATCGAAGGCGGCAAGAAGGGCAAGACCGGGGCCTATGCCACCGGTGCGGATGTGCTGGAAGACCTTGCTACCGAACATGACCTGCCTGCTCGGGTTCTGGATTGGCGACAGTTGAGCAAGTTGAAATCGACCTACACCGACGCGCTTCAGGATCACATCAATCCTGATACGGGCCGCGTGCATACGTCTTATTCGATTGCCGGCGCTAACACCGGGCGGCTCGCCTCGACTGACCCGAACCTGCAAAACATCCCGGTCCGGACCGAAGAAGGTCGTCGCATTCGCGAGGCGTTCATAGCGGAACCGGGCAAGACACTGGTCAGTCTCGACTACAGCCAGATCGAACTGCGTATCCTCGCACATATCGCGGATATTCCAGCGCTTAAGGATGCGTTCAAAGATGGGCAAGACATTCACGCGGCGACGGCATCTGAAATGTTCAACGTGCCTCTGGATGAGATGACGCCAGATGTTCGGCGTCAGGCGAAAGCGATCAACTTTGGTGTGATCTACGGCATTTCAGGCTTTGGCCTTGCGCGCAATCTGCGCATTCCGCGCGCCGAGGCGCAGGGTTTTATTGACCGCTATTTTGAACGTTTCCCGGGCATTAAAGACTACATGACCGAAACCACCGAATTTGCAAAAGCCAATAATCGGGTTGAGACGTTGTTTGGTCGCGTCATTCACACGCCCGAGATTAACGCCAAAGGTCCGCGGGCGGGCTTTGCGAAACGCGCCGCAATCAATGCACCGATTCAGGGCACGGCCGCTGACATCATCCGTCGCGCCATGATCCGCATGCCAGATGCAATCGAACGCTTGCCCGCCAAGATGCTGCTGCAGGTGCACGACGAACTACTGTTCGAGGTGGAGGATGGGGCGGTCGATGACCTGATCAATGCGGCGCGGACTGTCATGGAAGGTGCCGCCGAGCCAGTAATTAAGCTGGAGGTGCCCTTGGTTGTGGATGCAGGGCAGGGGGCCAACTGGGCAGAGGCCCATTGACGCGCTGACAGTACGAAATTCACGACAAGCCGTGCGATCTGTGGCAGTCTCCGGGCCAGCCGAACGGAGGTGCGACGTGAAAATTGATGGCGGATGTCATTGCGGTGAAATTGCCTTTGAGGCTGATTTAGACCCGGCGTTTGTGGGTATCTGTCATTGCAGCGATTGCCAGTCGCTGTCTGCCTCAGCCTTTAGAACCCTTGCCATCGTGCAGGGCGACACGTTCAGGATTTTGCGTGGAACGCCCATAGAGTACATCAAAACCGGAGACAGCGGGAACCGTCGTATCCAGGCGTTTTGTGGCAATTGTGGGTCGGGCCTGTATTCCGCCAGCGCTGATGAAGCGCCAACCATTTACAACCTGCGTTTGGGGACCGTGCGCCAACGCGGCGACCTGAAACCGCAATTCGAATGCTGGCGGCATTCGGCTTTGGATTGGGTGGGAGCGCTGCCAGACACCAAAGTGTTTCCCGGGAACCCGTCGCTTTGACAGCAAAAGTCGAGACGATGGTCGAAGTGAAATCGCGTGCCGATTTGCGGGCGTGGTTGGCGGGAAACCATGACACATCGCCAAGTGTCTGGCTGGTCGTCTACAAGAAACACACTGACCACTATCTGCCACTTGGCCAGGCCATCACAGAACTCTTGTGTTGGGGTTGGGTCGACAGCGTGACGCGGAAGGTTGATGAAGACCGCTCTTCCTATCGCATCGCACCGCGCAATCCGAAATCCGCATGGTCTGCGGTGAACAAAGCCAAGGTCGAAGAAGCGCGGGCCGCCGGACAGATGACACCGGCGGGAGAGGCTGCAATTGCGGCGGCGCAGGCCAATGGCATGTGGATTTTTCTCGACGACGTGGAGCGATTAGAGGTGCCGGAGGATTTGGGCAAAGCGCTGGGCGATCTGCTCAACATTTGGGATGACTACCCAAGATCGGTAAAACGCGGCACGCTTGAGTGGATCAAAACCGCCAAAACGCAGCCAACGCGTGACAAGCGCATTTCGGATGTGGTGGCGTCGGCATCAGATGGTTTGCGCCCCAGCCCATTTCGGCGTTAACCGCTAAGCCGCATCCCGCACAGCGGCGATTGGCTTTGTCTTTTTCTTCAGACACTTGCGCAAGTATTGCGGCACCCAGTGTGAAAACCGACCCAGTCGCGATTGTTGACCCACCAGCATCTCCACAAACGCCTTGCGGTGTTTTTCCTTTTTCAACGCCTTAAACATCGACTTCTGATCTTTGGTCATGGAACAACCGATGCAATGCCCGTTGCGTTTGAATTTACAAACGCTGATGCAGGGGCTGGGAGTTTTTGCCATAGCGTCTTCCGTTCTCTGTCACTTCGTCAGGATCAGTTTGCCGGCTCGCGTGATCCGCAAATAATAGATCTGTCCGTCGAGTTGGATGCATGCTTGTACACCGTTCTTGATCAGGTCGCGCGCATCATAGGCCGGCAGAGGCGGCTGGTCGGCTGGTTTTACTTCGGTCATGGCATTCATGAGGGCTGCTCCAAATGATCGAGGAGTTTGGTCAAATGGAGATTGGTTGGGCACAGCCCAACTGCCGCGGCGTGAAGCAATATGCTCCAGCTGTTTGATTGGAACGGGTTAATAACTCTTGCGCGCATGCTGCCCATTTTCACATCCTTCGGTGTCAAACTGGTCTGGGCTGCCCGGACAGTCGGGGTGGCTTAGACGGGTACATAAAAGGTGACAAAAACTATCGGAAAAGTCAATTCCGACTAAAAGAATAGGAAATATAAGGGCGCGACCGAAGCCGCGCCTTGAAAGCCGTGAATAAGAATTGGGCTTATTTCCAGCCAACCGCGTTAAAGATGCGCTGCGCATCGCCAACATTCTTGGCGACAGCCGACAGATCGACATCATCCGGGCGGAACATGCCGAGCGCGGCGACGGATGGCGAAAGGCCTACACCAGGGACCGCCGGGTATTCGTCATTGCCAGCGCTGAAGTACTGCTGCGCCTGATCCGATGCGAGATATTCGAGGAATTTGATCGCGTTGTCCCGGTTTGGTGCATAAGCTGCAACGCCGCCACCTGACAGGTTCATGTGCGCACCTTCAT
This sequence comes from uncultured Rhodobacterales bacterium, assembly GCA_964500115.1. Lineage (GTDB taxonomy): Bacteria > Pseudomonadota > Alphaproteobacteria > Rhodobacterales > Rhodobacteraceae > Marivita. The sequence continues at coordinate 4,507 of CAZCOX010000027.1, read as the reverse complement.
CGTTCTGGGATGGGAACACCCAACCAATGTTTTCCCGTGCGTCGGCAGGCAGACCATCGACCTCTTTCCGGATCGCACGAGAGAAATAGTACGTGTTGGCAATCGAGATATCGCACTCGCCCGACACGAGGCCCCGAAGCTGGTCGTTGTCGCCGCCTTGAGGATCACGCGCAAAGTTGTCGACAACGCCTTGCGCCCAGGCAGTAGCAGCCTCTTCACCGTGGTTTTCGATGACGGCACTCAGCAAAGTCTGCGAATACACATTAGTCGAAGACCGGTGACAGACCATGCCTTTGTACTTGGGATCGGCCAGGTCAACGTATGTGGAGGGTGGATCGGTCACGTCTGTCTTGTCGTAAAAGATAATGCGCGCGCGTTGCGAAAACCCGAACCATTGGTTGTCTATGTCTTGCAAGCTGGATGGCACACGGGCCTCCAGTACGGCGCTGTCTATAGACTGCAAAACGCCCGCGTCTTTTGCGCGTTCCAGACGGGATGTGTCGACTGTCATCAGAACGTCAGCGGGCGAATTCGCCCCTTCAGCCTGCATACGGGCGATCAGTTCGTCGGCGTTGCCTTCAAGCCGGTTAATGGTGATGCCGGTCATCTCGGTGAAATCGGAATAGAGCCGCTCATCCGTGTCATAGTGGCGCGACGAATACAGGTTCAGTTCGCCCTCAGCGAAGGCTGTCGTCCCGAAGGATGTGCCAGCGATCAATGCTAAAGTCGTCGTTTTGTTAAGGCCAGACATGCGAATCTCCACGCAATTGATTTCCTACTAAAAGAGTCAATTACAGGTCGAGACAGCGAAGGCAAGAGTTTCTGACTAAATTGCTTGGGTTTGTTTTGGGAATGTTTTTGACCGCCCAAAAAAAGCCTTGGTCGCAAAACCAAGGCTCAAGTCCGTGTCATGTTGTGCAGTCGGGTCAGATCAGACCCTGTTGTCGGAACAGCGCTTGCAGGTTCGCTTCGGGGCGCGGGCCGATATGTGAGATGACCTCGGCAGCAGCTGCACACCCCATGCGCCCTGACGTTTGCATGTCTTTGCCTGTCGCAAGCCCGTAGAGGAAGCCCGCGGCAAATTGATCGCCTGCACCCGTCGCATCAACGGGGACAACTTTTTCAACTGGGATGTCGACGCGCGAACCTTCTTGAATAATGGACACGCCATCACCCGATCGCGTGCAAACAACAAGCGGGCAGACCGCCGCCACCGCGGCAAGATCGGCTTCCAGATCGTCATTCTGGAACAAGGACATGATCTCCGCCTCGTTCCCGATCACGTAGTCCATTTCGTTCTCGATCAGGTCCAGGAAGTCATCGCGGTGCCGTTCGACACAGAATGGGTCCGAAATGGCGATGCCAGATTTGCCGCCCGCCGCGCGGCATGTGCGGGCCGTACGGATAAACGCATCTTTGCCCTTGTCTTTGTCGAACAGGTATCCTTCGAGAAACACAATCTCGGCCTCTGCTGCGACGTCTTCGGATACGTCTTCCGGGCCAAGTTCTGCCGATATCCCAAGATATGTATTCATGGACCGCTCGCCGTCTGGTGAGACAAAGATCATGGATCGCGACGTTGGCAATTCGCCTCCGGCAACAGGCGGGTTCACAAAGTCGGTCCCGTCCCGCGCCATCGCATCTGCATAGAAGCGGCCCAACGCGTCATCGTGCACGCGCCCTATGAACCCAGTCCGCAGACCAAGGTTTCCCAAACCCGCCAAAGTATTGGCGACGGAACCGCCCGGCGTCTGAACGCGATCTTTCATCGCGGCATACAAAGTCTCGCCGCGTTCGCGTTCCACGAGCTGCATGATGCCTTTCTGAATGCCCATCAGATCAAGGAACGTGTCTTCGGCCCGCGCGATCACATCGACAACGGCGTTGCCGATGCCGACAACCTGGTACTTTTTGCTCATTCAGTTTTGTCCTCGAATTGACAGAGATCGCGGATCATACAGGCACCGCATTTGGGTTTCCGGGCGACGCAAATATAGCGCCCGTGCAGGATCAGCCAGTGATGCGCGTGGTGTTGGAAATCCACCGGGATGTGGTCTTCAATGGCGCGTTCGACAGCAACCACATCTTTGCCCGGGCAAATGCCAGAGCGGTTGCCAACGCGAAAGATATGCGTGTCGACAGCCTGGCTCGGGTGACCCCACCACATGTTCAGTACAACGTTGGCCGTTTTGCGGCCTACACCGGGCAAGCTTTCCAAAGCTGCACGCGAGTTGGGTACTTCGCCGCCATATTGGTCGACCAGAATACGGCTGAGTTTGATGACGTTCTTGGCTTTGTTCCGGTAGAGGCCAATCGTCTTAATGTGCTCAATCACACCCTCCTCGCCCAAAGCGAGCATCTTTTCAGGCGTGTCGGCAACCTTGAACAATTCTCGCGTTGCCTTGTTCACGCCGGCATCCGTTGCTTGGGCCGACAGCGCCACTGCAACGACGAGCGTGTAGACATTCACGTGTTCAAGCTCGCCCTTGGGTTCGGCCTCGGCAGCCTGAAAACGCGTGAAAATTTCGCGGATGGTGTGATAGTCGAGTTGTTTGGCCATACTGCCTCCGTATGCCGCTTGGTGTAGCATGGGGCAAGTAGAGAACTTGCGCAGCTTTCGGGTCGATTGCACAGTGCGATTTGCGATACGCCTTTGCCATACCGTTCGGAGAAAGGACGCGCACATGCAAAACCTGGCAGAGGATACGCAAGGCTATCATTTCAACGTCATGCGCCGCGCGCTCGATGTGATTGACGCCCGTGGGCCGCATGTGTCTTTGGACGAACTTGCGCAGGAAATGCAGATGAGCCCGGCACATTTTCAGCGCGTGTTCTCGCGTTGGGTTGGGGTGAGCCCGAAGCGGTATCAGCAATATCTGACTCTGGGTCATGCCAAGGCTCTGTTGGCCGAGCGGTTCACGACACTGGAGACGTCGCATGCAACAGGCCTTTCCGGCAGCGGACGTTTGCATGATCTGTTTTTGCGCTGGGAAGCAATGAGCCCAGGTGATTTCGCGAAAAAAGGGCGGGGGCTCACGATCTATTGGGGTTGGTTCGAAAGCCCGTTTGGGCCGGCGCTTGTGATGGGAACAGACAAAGGTTTGTGTGGCATCGCGTTTTCTGCGGAAACGACCGAAGACCACGCGTGGGAGGATTTGATCAGCCGTTGGCCAAAAGCTGATTATGTCGAAGACCCGATGCGTTTGCGCCCATGGGTGCTGAGTGCCTTTGGCGCTGAACCAAGCCTTGAACCTACACCTCTCTTCATGATTGGCGCACCTTTCCAGATCAAAGTTTGGGAGGCGCTGATGCGTGTGCCGTCGGGGCACGTCACCACGTATTCCGAGATTGCCGAATTCATTGGTCATCCGAAAGCGGTGCGGGCTGTCGGTACGGCGGTGGGTCGTAACCCGATCAGCTATCTGATCCCGTGCCACCGGGCGATGCGAAAGTCCGGTGGGTTGGGCGGGTATCACTGGGGTTTGCCGGTGAAGCGCAGCATCCTTGCCTGGGAGTCCGCACGTCAGGAAGCGGGCGCTTAACGGCCCATTTGCGCGGAAAGGTGCCGATTTCCCCGCGACATTCGCGGGGCGGCTTGGTATGTTATCGAATAGCAGCAATGAGATCCGTACACCGGGCGCAGTTATACAGAGGCAAACCAAGACATGACCCTTACCAGATTCTCTCTTCCCGTCGCGTTGATTGGCGCGCTTATTCTTTCGGCTTGTACCCAAGGCGGTTTCAGCGACCCGAACGATCCGAACCGTCAGGCCAAGCAAGGCGCGGCTATTGGCGCAGGCGTTGGCGCGCTTGCAGGTATCCTTGCCGGTGACGATGCCGAAGAGCGCCGCCGTGGCGCTGTGATCGGTGCCGTTGTGGGTGGTGCTGGTGGTGCCATCATTGGTAACCAGCTCGACAAGCAAGAGGCTGACCTGCGTGCGCAACTGGGCAACGACAACGTCACCATTCGCAACACAGGTGACCGCCTGATCGTGACGCTGCCGCAGGACATCCTGTTTGCAACCGACAGCGCCACCCTGCGCCCGGACCTTCAGCGTGATCTTCGGACTGTTGGGCAAAGTTTGCTCGCTTACCCCGACACCACGGTTCAAGTGATTGGCCACACGGACAATACAGGTGATGCGGCTTACAACCTTGATCTGTCGCAGCGCCGTGCGCAGTCGGTCTCTAGCATTCTGATGAGCGAGGGCGTTCCTTCGTTCCGCATTCAAAGCATTGGCCGTGGTGAGGACCAGCCGCTGGCGAGCAACCTCACGCCGGAGGGCCGCGCGCAAAACCGGCGCGTCGAAATCGTGATCTTGCCGAACGCCTGACCTAACCAGTCAGCGCAATACAAAGCCCGCACACGGCCTGTGCGGGCTTTTGTTTGTTTGTTCCATGGTTCCGGGGTTGTCGCCCCCGGATCAAACCACAGGTCTGCTTCCAAGGAACTAAGGAGAAAACCATGTCTGACCTGAACTTGCTGGGATTGTGCGGATCGCTGCGC
>CAZCOX010000026.1:8763-20514 GCA_964500115.1 uncultured Rhodobacterales bacterium | reverse complement strand
ACCGCCCCCAAGGGCTGGCGATTTGGTTGGTGTTGGTGCTGCGTTCGCTCTGTTCGCGGATTTGGCTGGGATTAAGCGCCGTCGTTCGTATGGAAGATCGCCATCCCGCGGTCTGGCGCTGGCACGGCTCAGACCGACTGAAACGACTAAACCAACCTACTCACATCCTTCGCTGCCCGGACAAAATCCCTAAACAACGGGTGCGGGTCAAACGGTTTTGACTTCAGTTCCGGGTGGAACTGGACGCCGATAAACCACGGATGATCCGGCCATTCGACAATCTCTGGCAGGCGGCCGTCGGGGCTCATGCCGGAGAAGCAGAGGCCGCCGGCTTCAAGCGCCTCGCGGTATTTGATGTCGACCTCGTAGCGGTGGCGGTGGCGTTCGTCGATGGTGGTGGTGCCGTAAACCTCGGCAACCTTGGACCCCTCGCTCAGCACCGCGTCATAGGCGCCGAGGCGCATGGTGCCGCCCTTGTCGTCATCCACTTTGCGGTTGACCTTTTCGTTGCCCTGCACCCATTCCTTGAGGTGATAAACAACGGGTGTGAAACGCTTTTTCCCGGCCTCGTGGTCAAATTCCTCTGACCCCGCATCGGGGAGTTTGGCGACGTTGCGTGCAGCCTCAATGACGGCCATCTGCATGCCAAGGCAGATGCCCAGATATGGCACGTTGTGTTCGCGCGCGAATTGCGCGGCCTTGATCTTGCCCTCCGTGCCGCGTTCGCCAAAACCGCCGGGCACCAGGATGGCGTGGAACCCTTCGAGATGTGGGGCAGGGTCTTCTCGGTCGAAGATCTCAGCATCGACCCAGTCGATATTCACCTTCACCCGGTTGGCAAACCCGCCATGGGTGAGCGCCTCGGCAATGGATTTATAGGCATCCTCAAGCTGCGTGTATTTGCCGACGATGGCGATGTTCACTTCGCCTTCGGGGCTGTGCACCCGATCGGCCACGTCGTTCCATTTATCGAGGTTGGGTTTCGGGGCAGGGGTGATGCCAAAGGCGTCGAGCACCGCCTGATCCAGCCCTTCGCGGTGATAGACCAGCGGGGCGAGGTAGATGGACGACAGGTCTTGTGCCGCGATCACGCTGTCGGGGCGCACGTTACAGAAGAGCGCCAGTTTTTCACGTTCCTTTTGGGGGATCGGGCCTTCGGAGCGACAGACAAGGATATCGGGGGCCAGACCGATGGAGCGCAGTTCCTTGACGCTGTGCTGGGTGGGTTTGGTTTTCAACTCGCCCGATGCCTTGATGTAGGGCAGGAGCGTAAGGTGCATAAAGATGCACTGCCCGCGCGGTTTGTCCTGTGCGAATTGGCGGATAGCCTCAAAGAAGGGCAGACCTTCGATGTCCCCCACGGTGCCGCCGATTTCGCATAGCATGAAATCCACCTCATCCTCTCCGATGGAGATGAAGTCTTTGATTTCATTGGTGACATGCGGGATCACCTGGATCGTCTTGCCGAGGTAGTCGCCGCGCCGTTCCTTCTCAAGCACGTTGGTGTAGATGCGGCCGGAGCTGATTGAATCGGTTTTGCGCGCGGGCACGCCGGTGAAGCGGTCGTAGTGGCCGAGGTCTAGGTCCGTTTCCGCCCCATCATCGGTCACAAACACCTCGCCATGTTCAAAGGGCGACATGGTGCCGGGATCGACGTTCAGATAGGGGTCAAGCTTGCGCAGACGCACCGAAAAGCCGCGCGCCTGCAAAAGCGCGCCAAGGGCCGCCGAGGCCAGACCCTTGCCAAGCGAGGAGACAACACCGCCGGTGATAAAGATAAAGCGTGCCATGTGGTGCGACCTCCCGCGATGCGCCGATATTCATGCGTGTGAACGCGCGAAAACTCCGCAGCATCACGGGATTTAAGCGCTACAGGATTCGGGGTGAAATGGCAAGCCGTGCCCCAGATGATGTTGCGTCATCAGGGCGCGGCTCAAGGGATTGTATCAGTCCGCGCTGGGGACCAGCGGCAGGTTGGTGCCGTCCGCCGATGGCGGTGGCAAAAGGCCATCCGTGTCGATCTCGCCTGTGTTGGTGTCAGACGCCGCCGACCCGCCACCGCGACCCAGACGGTCCATGATCGAGCTGCCGGATGCGTTTTGCGCCGCGATCACCGTCAGTGTCAGCGAGGTGCAGATAAAGGCGATGGCCAGAAGCCATGTCAGTTTCCCCAGCCCGGTTGTGGCGCTGCGCGTGCTCACGGCGCCGCTGCTGCCACCACCCATCGCACCAAGGCCGCCACCTTCGGACCGCTGCAGGAGCACGACGCCAATCAGCGCCAGCGCCAGAAGCAGGTGAATGATTAGCACGACGTTTTCCATGTGCGCCCTCGGATGGCTGGGTTGAATGGGGGGTATCTAAGGCCAAGACCGCACCTGCGCAACCCCGAGTTCCGCTGCGAAATTGTGCGCTTGCGCGCGCTGGTTTGTCTCGGCTTCGGCCTTGGGGCCTGCGCCTCGGGCCGCGTATTGTGAAGCGGTGCTTTATCGGCGGCGCTGAGCGGGTTGCGCCGTTGGTTTGGGCATATTTGAGAAAAGAAGAAGGGCTTATTCGTCTACGTCATCCACGTCCGCTTGCCCGGACAGCTTGCGCCGCACGATTGACCAGCTGAGGCCAATGCCAAGAACCAACGAGAGCGCAAAGATGCCGATCCAGACGGTGAGTGTCTGGTTTTGCAGATCCAGCAGACCGAAATCGTAGAGCACCCAGAGGATGGCGCCGACCACGGCCAGGATGAGCGCCATGCCAAACGCCCCGATGGAGCGTAGGGTGGCGCGCAGGTAGATGATGTAGCCTACGAGCAGCACAAGACCTGCGAGTACTGTGATCGACAATTGGTCAGATGTCGTGGCCCAGCGGACAAAGTTATATTCTGTTGGGTTATAGGTCGCGGCCACCAGCACAAAGGCAAACAGCCAGCGCATGAGAAATCCCATTGTTTCGTCCCTTGATGAGCCTGTGGGTGCCAGATGCCCATGTCCGAGACATCCTGTCCAGTGGCCCGCGCACATATCTGGTTTCGCCTGTGGCAAACCGGCGCTATACCGGCGCGGGTTTGGGTGAACGCTGTTCGGAACAAAGGTCTAAAGCATGGCGAACGTGGTTGTAGTCGGCGCTCAGTGGGGTGACGAGGGCAAGGGCAAGATTGTGGATTGGCTGTCGGAGCGGGCAGATGTCATTTGCCGCTTCCAGGGCGGTCACAATGCGGGCCATACGCTTGTCATTGATGGTGAAGTGTACAAGCTTCATGCGCTGCCGTCTGGTGTGGTGCGCGGCGGCAAGCTCAGCGTCATCGGCAATGGCGTGGTTCTGGACCCGTGGCATCTGATGAAGGAAATCGGCACGATCCGCGCGCAGGGTGTCGATATCACGCCCGAGACGCTGATGATCGCAGAGAACACGCCGTTGATCCTGCCGATCCATGGAGAGCTGGACCGCGCGCGGGAAAACCAGAACTCAGTTGCCAAAATTGGGACAACCGGACGCGGTATCGGTCCAGCGTACGAAGACAAGGTCGGACGGCGCGTTGTGCGCGTGGCGGATCTCGCGGATGCAGCGACGTTGGAGATGCGCGTAGATCGCGCTTTGATCCACCACGATGCGTTGCGTCGCGGGTTGGGGCTTGGTCCGGTTGATCGCGACGCGTTGTTGGCGCAGCTGACTGAAATCGCGCCGCAAATTCTGCCTTTCGCGGCGCCTGTCTGGAAGGTGCTGAACGAGAAACGCAAGGCAGGCAAGCGCATCCTGTTCGAAGGGGCGCAGGGTGCGCTTTTGGATATCGACTTTGGCACGTACCCGTTTGTGACCTCCTCCAACGTGATCGCCGGGCAGGCGGCAACTGGCGTGGGGCTTGGGCCGGGTGCTGTGGAATATGTGTTGGGCATCGTGAAGGCCTACACCACGCGTGTTGGCGAAGGGCCTTTCCCGACTGAACTTGAAGATGACGACGGGCAGCGTTTGGGTGAGCGTGGGCATGAGTTCGGCACAACAACCGGACGCAAGCGGCGCTGCGGGTGGTTCGATGCCTGTCTGGTGCGGCAGACATGTGCGACCAGCGGTGTGAACGGGATTTCATTGACCAAACTGGATGTGTTGGACGGGTTTGAGACACTGAAAATCTGCGTCGGCTACGACCTTGATGGCACGCGTCTGGATTACCTGCCTACGGCGGCGGATCAACAAGCCCGTTGCACGCCGATCTACGAGGAATTGCCGGGATGGTCGCAATCGACCGAAGGTGCACGGTCGTGGGCGGATCTGCCTGCGGAAGCGATCAAATATGTGCGCCGGGTTGAGGAATTGATCGAGTGTCCGGTTGCCCTACTTTCCACCTCACCCGAGCGGGAGGATACGATCCTTGTGACCGACCCGTTCGCGGATTGATGGGCAAGAGACGGGTGTTGGCATGGCGTTGAGTTACAAAGCACGCAAGCGGTGGTCGCTGGTGATCCTACTGGTTGGGCTGCCTGCCTACATCGTGGCCTGCGTGACCGTGATCAACATGCTGGACCGCCCGCCGATCTGGCTGGAGTTCGTTGTCTACGTGGTGCTTGGGATCCTTTGGGCGATCCCGTTTAAATTCTTGTTCAAGGGGATTGGGCAGGCCGACCCGGACGCAAACGACTAACACAAAAAAGGGGCCGCTGAGGCCCCTTTGCTGTTTTATCCCGCTGCGCGTTCGTCGGGCTTGAAACCGATATTGTCAGAGGCGGCAAAGCGTCCTCCGCCTTTTTTCTCGATCTTACCGTCGCGCAAAAGCTGGCCAAAGCTGCGCAGGCGTTCCTCGCGGGAACTTGCGTCGCCTTCGGCCTGGCGTAGCTTGGTCATCAGTTGCGGGCGCGAGAATTGATCGCGGCCTTCTACAAATGACATGTAAGACGCCGCTGCTTCGAGCAGTTCTGGCAAGGTATGCGCGCCTGCGTTTTCGGCAAATTCGGCGAACCCGGCTTCGTCGGCGTTGCCAAGTGTGTCATCGGCTTCGACAGCTTCCGCGACACGCGTCACACGGCGCGGGCGAACCGGCTTGATGTCTTCGTCATCAGCTACATCGACACGCTGTTCCGCCACAAGCTTTAGCGGGGCAGGGCGCTGTGCCGCGGGGCGTTCCGAGCGTGCTTGCGAGACTTGCGGGCGGCGGGGACGGACTGCATCGGCGAGGTCTTCGCGATACGGTTCTTCCTCTTCCTCGACCTTTTTGCCCAGGCCCAAGAGGCGATCCGCCTTCGTTGCGGCAACTGCGGCGCGCAGATGCGCAATGGCACTGCGGCGGCGGTTGCCTTCCGGCTCGTCCATCTCGGTTTCGGTTTGGTCGATGAGGCGATCAACCGATGCGTCGCCCTCTTCGATCGACGTGTCGGTCAGCATGGCGCGAGCCGGATTGTTCAGCTTGACCGCTTTGCGGATGCTGGCCTCCGCCTCTTCTTCATCGAAATCGGGAGCGTCACCTGCTGTCGCAAGCTCTTCATCGTCCAGATCAAGATCGTCATCCTCATCGATCTCAGCCTGCAATTCAGCAAGTTCACGCGCCAGTTCGGCTTCCTGTTCATCGCTCAGGGAGCTGTCATCAGCGCCGGGAAGCGGATCGGATGAGGCCATTGCCTCATTATCCTCTGCCTCGTCGTCATCTTCATAGGCTTCGATGTCGCCTGCAACGAGAGCCGCTTCTACGTCGCTGCGCTTGGCTTTGCCAACGCGGGCGACAATAGGGTCGTCGGCTTCCTCAGAGACGATTTCAGTCGTCTCGTCTTCCGCGCCGTCGTCCTCTACTTCGACGTCGTCACTGGCAACGGCCTCGGATTGTGCTTCAAGTTCTGCAATCTTCGCACGCAGGGCTGCGAGTTCCGCTTCGGTATCGGAGAGCGCATCATCCGCAGCGTCAGTGACGTCTTCTTCAAATGCGTCAAGATCGGGCAGGATTTGATCGTCTTCGTCATCCTCGGGATCGATTTGGTCGGCGACCACGGCTGCAATTGTGTCGGTGAACAGGTTATCATCGACAGATGCCATCTCCGCCTCTGGGGTCGACGCTTCTTCCTCTTTGGTCTCGAATTTTTCTTGTTCCGTGGCATCGAAACCGGGGATTTCGCTGACCAAATCCATCGCATCGTTTTCGTCAATGCCGTCACCATCGGGGCCGGACATCGCATGTTCGTCTTCGATGTATCCCGCGTCTTCTTGCGGCTTGGCCGCCACCACTGCGCGGATACGCTGGAGTTTGTCCGCGACGGAGTCCGCTGCGGGTGCGTCTACTTCGGCATCAACAGTTTCAGCCTCGACGATGCCGAGCACAGGCATCGCGTCGTGTTCATCTTCTGCTTCGTCGAAGACCGCTTCTTCGGAATGTTCCAAAGTAGCTTCGTCTTCACGGGCGTCTTCGTCTTCAACATGATCTTCGACAACGCTGACCAAGATTTCATTGTGATCTGCCGCCGCGTCTTCATCTGCGACGATTTCAGACAAGTCGATCTCATCGATCGGTTCGCTGACTGCCTCATCGTCGGCGCTCTTGTCATCTTCCGAGGCCAGTTTCGAATAATCGATGTCTGACAGATCGTCTTCCGGCGCAAAGGCGTCATCCTGTGTGTCCGCGACAGCCAATGCAGTGGCAGCCACACCGGCTGTCGCGCCCACGAGGGCTGCGCCTGAAGACTGGTCCGGCGCGACATCCCCTCGCGGCGTCTCGGACTCATCCGTCGGGCGCAGAACCAAATTGCCCTTTTCAAAGCGTGCTTCGACCCGGCGCTCGATCTCGCGTTCTGCGATACGGGCCAGCATTTCAGCATCCGGCGTCGGCGGTTCAGCGCCAAAATATCGGTCGTCCTGGGCAAGGTCGCGGAAGTATTCCGCAATCGCTGTCATTGTCTCGAAAGAGTTATCAAACCCTTCGAGCGTACATGAAAACGTACCGTAGGCGACCGTGAGTATTTTGTTAGAACTCACCATAACAACACTCGCTTTTCAAAATTCTGCGACGTTTTGGGTAGCACGTTTACCAAGACCAAAGCGTATCGAATCTGTGCCTCTGACGGTATCATTTCGTGACCGGATTGTGATCTGTTTCGCCAATTGCCATTAATCACTCATGAACAAAGTGATTGTTTTCTCTGACGCACCAGTCCTGCTGGTGGGTGGCGCAACTGGCGACAATACCCAGCTTTTGCAGCTATTGGATGAGGTGGATACCGTCGTTGCCGCCGACAGCGGTGCGGATTGGTGCCGCGCTGTCGGGCGCCTCCCGGACGCTGTAATCGGCGATCTGGACTCGGTTTCTGATGAGACCCTTCAGTCTTTGGCGCCTGACCGCGTTCACCATATTGCCGAGCAGGACAGCACCGATTTCGACAAAGCGTTGCGGTCCATATCGGCCCCGTTGGTGATCGGCATCGGATTTCTGGGTGGCCAGATCGACCATATGCTGGCGGCGATGACTGTACTCGCCCGATACCACGACCGCGCGGTTATGCTGGTCGGGGAAGAGGATGTGGTTCTACATGCACCACCAGCACTCGAACTGTCTCTAACAGCTGGAACGCGCGTCTCTTTGTTCCCGATGGCCCCTGTTTCAGGCAAGTCCACAGGCTTGGAATGGCCGATTGACGGAATCAGTTTCGATCCCTCGACGCGCGTTGGCACATCCAACCGCGCTACAGGGTCAATCTCACTCTCGATGGAAACTGCGGGAATGCTGCTCATTCTGCCGGTGTCTGAACGGCGGCAAGTTCAAGACGCGCTTCTTTCGCTTGGCGACGGCTTGTGGCCTGCTCTCTGAACACGATGTAAAGGCCTGATGCGATCGTTATCGCGATGCCAATGGTGGCCAAGGTGTTTGGCAGGTCACCGAACACGATAAACCCGATGATCGTCGCGATTGGGATCTCAAGATACTGCATCGGCGCCACGGTGGCCGACGGCGCATAACGCAGCGACCACGTCATCAAAAGATGTGCGATGGTTCCCGCCATCCCGATTGCGATCAGCAATTGCCAGACAAATGCGTTCGACCAGTCCCAGGCGAGGATCGGTGCTTGTTCGGCGGGAATCAATAGAATGACCGGGGCCATAAGCGCAATCGCCATCACGCCAGAGACAGCTTGAAGACCAATGGGATCAGTCTCTTTCGCAATCTGGCGGGTCACAAGCATGAAGACCGCAAAGTTCAACGCGCAGCCAACTGGCAAAAGCGCTGGCCAGCCGACCGCTTGAAACGAGGGCTGGATAACAAGCAGCGTGCCAACAAATCCGACCGCGCAGGCAATCCATCGCCGCCAACCCACATCTTCGCCCAACACGTAATGCCCAAGGACCAGCAGCATAAACGGCATCACAAAGGCGATGGCGATTGCATCAGCCAGCGGAAGATACTTAAGGGCCGAGACCATCATGCCGATACCGAGGATGTGCAACAGTGTGCGCAGGAACGTCAGACCAAGCACCCTGCCGGACATACGCCACATGCGCCCCGTCATTGCGACAATTGGCATGAGTACCAGCGCCTGGACACCAAAACGGACCAGCAACAGTTGCCCTAAAGACACGTGACCCGCCAACAGCTTTGCAATCGCGTCACCCATGGGCGCGATGATGCAGAAACCAAGCATCAGCAGGATGCCAAGGGTCGGGCGGTCTTGGGCCATGGCGCGACGCTACTCTTGGTTGTGCGAGGCTGTCAACGTTCTCCTTTGTGACATCTGACGCCAATCACCTTCAATTTTTGTACAGATTTTAACAATTTGGGATATTGACGGCCAAACCGCCAAGCGACGTTTCCTTGTATTTCTCGTGCATGTCAGCACCGGTCTGCCGCATTGTCTCGATGGCTGAATCAAGTGGTACAAAATGCGTTCCGTCACCACGCAGGGCGAGGCTGGCCGCGGACACCGCTTTGATCGCGCCCAACCCGTTGCGTTCGATACAGGGCACCTGCACAAGGCCTTTGACCGGGTCGCAGGTCATGCCTAAGTGATGCTCAAGCGCGATTTCTGCCGCGTTTTCAATTTGTTGCGGTGTTCCGCCCATAACCGCGCATAGACCGGCCGCAGCCATCGCGCTGGCGCTGCCCACCTCGGCCTGGCAGCCAGCCTCGGCACCGCTTATCGATGCGTTGAACTTCACTAGCCCGCCAATTGCGGCTGCTGTTAACAAAAAGTCGGGTATTCCCGACGGGCCAGCGCCGGGTACGTGATCAAGCCAGTAGCGGATGGTCGCAGGCACAACACCGGCAGCCCCGTTGGTTGGCGCGGTCACAACTTGTCCGCCTGCCGCGTTTTCCTCGTTCACGGCCATGGCGTAGACGCTCATCCAGTCATTGATTGTATGGGGTGCGGTCAGGTTCATCCCGCGTTCGGCGAGCAGTTTTTCGTGAATGCCTTTGGCGCGCCGTTTCACGTTCAGACCGCCTGGCAAGATGCCGTCATTTTCCAGCCCGCGATTGATGCAGTCATCCATCACCTGCCAAAGGCGTTTGATGCCGTCGTCCAAATCGACTTTCGACCGGCGCGACACTTCGTTCGCGCGCTTCATGTCAGCAATGCTGAGGCCAGAGATCGACGCCATTTCAAGCATTTCTGCAGCTGAATGAAAGGGATAGGGCACCGGCGCGCCCTCGTCGGTATCTTTGCCCGCCTCCAATTCGGCCTCGGTCATCACAAAACCGCCACCGATGGAGTAGTAGGTTTCCTGCAGGATCACGTCACCCTGCGCGTCGGTCGCTGACAGGATCATACCGTTTGCGTGGCCGGGCAAGTTCGGCCCGAAATCGAATGTCAGGTCGGCATTGGGATCAAACGCCAATTCCGGTAGGCCCTTTGGGCGGACAGTTTTGGTTTCATTAATCTGCGCGAGTGCGGCCTCGGCTTTGTCGGCGTCATAACTGTCCGGCACAAATCCTGCGAGGCCCAGAATGGTGGCGCGATCTGTTGCGTGGCCGACCCCGGTAAAGGCCAAAGACCCGTGCAGAGACGCTTTGACCCCGGATACCGTGAACGGGGCTTTGCGCAATTGATCCAGAAATCGCGCTGCCGCCACCATCGGGCCCATTGTGTGAGATGATGACGGGCCAATCCCAACCTTGAACATGTCGAAAACAGACAAAAACATCGCAAATCCCCACGTTCGTTGGATGCCAATTGGCCATGTGCTCTGCCGCAGAGATAGCCGGTTACAGCGCTTTTGAAAGCCGTGAAAGCGGCAGCCCACGACAAAAAAGCGGACGACTTAACCCGGTCTTTACGGGCTTCAGTCGAAGTTACGGCTATCGTGACTCGCTTGGGGAACATCATGACGCGACATGCTGACAAACTTGCCTGGGTGGCTGTGGCCCTGACAATTGCCGCCTGGATCTTTGTGCCAAAACTGTTGTGGGCATACCCGGTCGTTTTTCCGTCTGTGCCACCGATCGTCACCACAACTCTGCCGCCGATTGCAGACCCGGCACCCGACGATACTGATTGGGCGCGCGACGGTTGATCTAGTCTTGGCGCGGTTGATTTTTGGGTCTCGCACCAACGCGGGCAAGCGCCTATAAAGCGGCGAGCCTGCCGAGGGAGCTGCCTAATGTCCGGAGAGTTGTCGCCCATCGACAAAGCAAAATGCGTCGCCGCAAAGCGCGCCGCCGACCTAGTCGAAGACGGAATGCGCGTGGGTCTTGGCACAGGCTCAACGGCAGCGTGGCTGGTACGGCATTTGGGCGACCGGGTGCGTGACGAAGGGTTGCGGATTCAGGGTGTCCCAACGTCCAGCCGCACCGCGCAACTGGCTCGCGATGTCGGGATCGACGTGATTTCGCTGAATGAGGCGCAAATCCTCAACCTCACGATTGATGGAGCAGATGAATTCGATGGCAATCTGAACCTCATCAAAGGTGGCGGCGGAGCGCTTTTGCAGGAGAAGATTGTCGCGGCTGCCAGTGAAGAGGTGGTGGTGATCGCTGATGCGGCCAAAGAGGTTGGCACATTGGGATCATTTCCGCTGCCGGTTGAGGTAATCCAATTCGGTTGGACCACAACGCAGATGCTGATCGAAGAATTGCTGGTCTCGGCCGATGTCATGGGCCGCAAGATCACGTTACGTATGAACGGGGAAACTCCGTTTGTGACGGACGAGGGCAACCATATCCTTGATCTGCATCTGAGCCGTATCGGCAACGCCCGCCAACTGGCCATGGCACTGAACCAGATGCCGGGCGTCGTGGAAAATGGCTTGTTTGTCGACCTCTGCGATAAGGTGCTTATCGGCTACAGCGATGGCCGCGTCGAGACCCGTGACATCAACGAAGGCACGGTCAGCGAAGATCATGTGAATCTAATCGAAAACGAGAATCTGTTCAGCGACCTGTGAACGGGTCTGTTTTACCGCATTGGCGACAGACCCGCCCACAAGGCATCACATCGCCTGCGCCTCAGTGCTAGGGTCAATGATTACTTTAACCTCTGTGACACAATCGGCGGGAAAGCCGCTCAATTGCGCGTGCTCCGCAATCGCGTCGTCATCTCGGGCAAGATACACACAAAAGCTCTTGTTCCCGGTGATGTAACTGTGCTGCCACTGAACGCGGGGTGACAAGGCGCTGAGCGCCTTGTTTGATTGTGTCGATGCCGCGCCAAGCTCGGCAGGGCTCATCCCGCCGATACCAGGCAGGTTTCGTTCAATGATGTATTTCTTCATGGTGTCCTCGCGGTGTCTGAGTGTTCACAAAGACTGGCCTTTGCGATGAGATTTTTCACGCCAAGGTTTCTTGCTTGGCATAAAGAAAAA
>CAZCOX010000026.1:0-8663 GCA_964500115.1 uncultured Rhodobacterales bacterium | reverse complement strand
GGCCTTTGCGATGAGATTTTTCACGCCAAGGTTTCTTGCTTGGCATAAAGAAAAAATTTACATTCCCTTTTCATGAAAGTCTCACACCTGAACGCACTCCGCGCCTTGGAGGCCGTTCTGCGCCTGGGTAGTTTCCGCGCCGCAGCCGACGAAATTGGCGTGACCACCGCGGCAATTGGCCAGCAGATCCGAAGCCTGGAAGACGTTGTCGGTCAAAAGCTGTTCGAACGGCACGCCACCGGCGCACGGCCCATTCCGTTGCTGTTGAAATCCGCACCAAAACTAAACGGTGCCTTTCGCGACCTTAGCGATGTCCTACATGATCTGAACGCTCGTAATGCGCCCAAACGCGTGGCGGTCACCATGACTGTTGCCATCGCCGAAAGCTGGCTGCCTGCCCAATTGCCCAGCTTTTTTCGCGAAGTACAGGACGTTGATCTTCGACTGGAAGCCAGTCGAGACATGGTCGATCTGCGCGATCAGGTTTTTGATTTCGCCATTCGGCACATCGGCGATCATGACCACGATTTCGATAGCATCACGCTCTTCCCAAGCTTTGTCGCGCCGGTTTGCACACCCGGATTTGCAGATCGCTACCCGCTCGGCCCAGACATTCGGTCGCTTGCCGGGGTCCCGCTTGCACATAATTCCATTGAAACAAGCGACCCAGATTGGGCGAATTGGCCCGAATGGTGCGCGCGGTTCGATGTCGACTTGCCCAAAAACGTGGGCAAGCAATCGGTGTCTGGCGGTGCGGGTGGTTTGACGCTTGTTTCAACTGGCGTGGCCATGGGATTGTCGGCCCTCATCGACAGTTTCGCAGCGCTGCAAAAGGGCGATCTGGTCGCACCGTTCGGAAAGCAAAAGATTGTCCGAACGGCCTATTCCTACAAACTACTCTGGATGCGGGGGCGTCGATTGACGCCGATCCAGAAACAGTTCCGCGATTGGATTGCGGATCGCGCCGCGCAGCAGCGCGCGGAGCTTGCCGCGTGGCTCGACGCGGCGGACCGTTAAGGCAAATTGAGCCAAGTGATCATCACTCACGCGTGTGCAGCGCTGGCAATTCGCACGGTGCTGTGAAATACCAACGCCACTTGAGTGAACGGAGAGCCGCATGAGCAATTTCGACTATGACCTCTTTGTCATCGGTGGCGGTTCCGGTGGGGTGCGCGCCGCACGAGTGGCGGCGGGCGAAGCAGGCGCAAAAGTCGGCCTTGCCGAAGAGGATCGGTACGGCGGCACATGTGTGATCCGGGGCTGTGTGCCGAAAAAGCTCATGGTTTTTGCCAGCAGTTATAGCCAGTTACCAGATGAGGCCTCGGCCTATGGGTGGGACATGTCGCTAAGCGAATTTAACTGGGATCGTTTCAGCACACGCATGCGCAACGAATTGGATCGGCTCGAAGGCGTTTATCGCAACCTCCTGAGCGGGTCTGGCGTGGATATGTACGATGCCCGGGCACGCCTGAAAAATGCGCACACCGTTGAGCTGTCGACGGGTGAGACATTTACGGCCAAACACATTCTGGTGGCGTCGGGCGGGCGTCCGGTGCGGCCCGACATGCCAAATGCCAACCTTGGCATCGTGTCAGACGACATTTTCCATCTCGAAGCGTTGCCCAAATCGATCCTGATCATCGGCGGTGGCTATATCGCCTGTGAGTTCGCCTGTATACTGGCAGGATTGGGCGTCGATGTGACGCAGTATTACCGCGGTGCGCAGGTGTTGCGCGGCTTTGATGATGAGGCCCGTGGCCTGATTGCTGAGTCGATGCGCGATCTGGGTGTTGATTTGCACACTGGCACAAACATTGTCGAAATGGCGCGCTTCCGTCCGGGGGATGACGACACCGGCGGGATGGATGCGCCGGTCGAGGCGGCGCAGTTTGCGATGGTGCCAGAGGACGCGCCGCAGGAAGGCCCGATCAAAGTCAAAGCGACGAACGGCGACATCAAGGTCTTTGACCAAGTGCTCTTTGCAACGGGCCGCGCGCCGAACACAGCAGATATGGGGCTGGAAGAGGCCGGTGTGAAACTGCGCCGGGGCGGTGCGATTGAGGTGGATGAGTACAGCCAGACGGCGGTTCCATCGATTTTTGCCATCGGCGACGTGACCAACCGGGTCAACCTGACACCGGTGGCGATACGCGAAGGTATGGCGTTTGTAGAAACCGTGTTCCACGGCAACCCGACGCCCGTCGATCATGATCTGATCCCGTCGGCTGTTTTCACGCAGCCCGAACTTGGTACTGTTGGCATGACCGAGGAACAGGCGCGCGAGCAGGAAGAGGTCGAGATTTACTGCACCTCGTTCCGGCCAATGCAAACCGCTTTTGCCGAAAAATCCGCGCGGGTTTTGATGAAACTTGTTGTCAGCAAAGCAAACCGCACTGTCCTGGGGTGCCACATCGTCGCGCCCAATGCGGGCGAAATCATTCAGCTTGCTGGGGTTGCCGTCAAAATGGGCGCAACCAAGGAAGACTTTGATCGCACGGTTGCGGTGCACCCCACCATGTCAGAAGAAATTGTGACCATGCGCAAACCGATGCGCACGGCTTGAATTCCTGAGCTTTGCGCACAGGTAAAAGAGTGAATTAGAAGACGGACCATTCCGAGAGGGGAAACGACCAGATGGCAGGCAATAGTGGCGGCCCGTGGGGCGGTGGCGGCGGCGGTGGCAACCGCGGCGATGACCGCCCTCGCGGAAACAACGGTGGCGGGCGACGCCCCGATGACAACCAGCCGCAGATCCCGGAAATTGATGAGCTGATGAAGAAGGGCCAGGAGCGCCTGCGCGTTCTGATGGGCGGTCGCGGTGGCGGCGGCGTCAATGGCTCTGGCGGCGGCAGCGGCGGCGGCGACGGGTTCAAACCCACGCGCGGCATGATTGGCCTTGGGCTTGTTGGCGCGCTTGTGCTGTGGGGGATGGCCAGTTTCTATACGGTCCGTCCCGAAGAACAGTCGGTCGAGCTATTCCTCGGTGAATATTCCGCGACCGGCAATCCTGGCCTCAACTTTGCGCCTTGGCCGGTCGTGACAGCAGAAATTCTGCCAGTTACACGCGAACAGACCGAAGATATCGGTGTGGGTGCACGCGGTTCTGACGCGGGCCTGATGCTGACCGGGGACGAAAATATCGTCGATATCGACTTTCAGGTGGTTTGGAACATCAACGATCCGGCCAAGTTCCTGTTCAACTTGCGCGACGCCCGCGCAACGATCCGGGCCGTGAGCGAATCCGCCATGCGCGAGATTATTGCGCAGTCCGACCTTGCACCGATCCTGAACCGGGATCGTGGTGCCATCGCGCAGCGACTGCAGGACCTGATTCAGGCCACGCTCGACAGCTACGATTCAGGCGTCACGATCATTCGTGTGAACTTTGACAAGGCTGACCCACCGGAGCCGGTGATCGCGGCCTTCCGCGACGTTCAGGCTGCTGAACAGGAACGTGACCGGCTGCAAAACGTGGCCGACGCCTATGCGAACCGTGTGCTCGCCGAGGCGCGTGGTGAGGCGGCGCAGCTTTTGGAACAGGCCGAAGGCTACCGCGCCCGTGTTGTAAACGAAGCCGAAGGTGAAGCCTCTCGCTTCCTCGCGGTTCTGGGCGAATACGAACTGGCCCCGGAAGTGACTCGCAAACGTCTGTACCTCGAAACCATGGAAGAGGTGCTGGGCCGCGTGGACAAGATCATCCTTGACGAAGGCGCAGAGGGTGGAGGGGCCAACGGTGTTGTGCCGTATCTGCCGCTCAATGAATTGCGTCGTCCGGCAGGAGGAACCAACTGATGAAAAAGACAACGTTTCTTTTGCCCATCGCCGTTCTGGCCATCGCGGGTATCCTGTCATCGATCTTTATCGTCGACGAACGTGAAAAAGCGCTCGTTCTGCAGTTTGGTCGGGTTGTTTCGGTCAAAGAAGAGCCGGGACTGGCGTTTAAAATCCCGCTGATCCAAGAGGTTGTGCGCTACGACGACCGCATCCTCAGCCGCGACATTGATCCGCTTGAAATCACGCCGCTGGATGACCGCCGTCTCGTGATCGACGCCTTCGCGCGGTACCGGATCACCGATGTCGAACAATTCCGCCAAGCGGTTGGTGTGGGTGGCATTCCTGCCGCCGAAACACGGCTCGACTCGATCCTGCGTGCCGAAACCCGAGAGGTTTTGGGTGCGGTGTCTTCAAACGACATCCTCAGTTCTGACCGTGCAGCACTCATGCTGCGCATCCGTAACGGTGCCATTCAAGAGGCGCGCAGCCTGGGTCTCGAAGTAATCGACGTGCGCTTGAAGCGCACTGACCTTCCTGCAGAAAACCTTGATGCGACGTTTGAACGGATGCGGGCTGAACGGGAACGCGAAGCTACAGACGAACGCGCACGTGGTGCCGAAGCCGCGCAGCGTGTTCGCGCTCAAGCCGACCGTACCGTGGTGGAACTTGTGTCGGACGCAAACCGCGAAGCAGAGATCATTCGCGGTGAAGCCGACGCGCGCCGCAACAACATCTTTGCGACAGCATTCAGCCAGGACGCAGAGTTCTTCGAATTCTACCGCTCTTTGACGGCTTACCAGCGGTCCTTGCAGGGCGAGAATTCGACCTTTGTGATGGCACCCGATAGCGAGTTCTTCAATTACCTGAAGTCCGCAGACGGCGCTGGCGGTGGCATCAGCAGCGAAGCGGCTGCTCGGATCGCGGCACCTGCCGCATCGACAACGCTTGTCGCGCCGGTTGAAGATACTGAGACCGTGTCAGGCACCGGAGCCGGGAATTGATGGAAACCATCCTCCTTGGCATTGCCATGGTGTTGATTATCGAGGGGCTGGCCTACGCGCTGGCCCCTTCGCTTATCGAACGGATGTTGGAGGCGATGCGCACGTTGCCTCTAGATGCGAGGCGGTTGATGGGCGTCAGTTCCATTGCAGCGGGTGTTGTGATGCTGTGGATTTTGAACGGCTTGTGAGGCCTCTGCCCACAGCCTTGACGTCACTTTCAACTCACAAACGCTTGATCGCCGGTTTTGCGGTTTGCGTGTTGCACCATCGCACCTACATTAACCACATGTAACGCAGGTGGGGGCGATGCACCCGCCACCAAAGATGAAGGAGTTACCCTTGACCACACAGGCAATTGCAATTGATCGGGACAAGGCCACGCCGCTGCGGTTGTTCTGGCTGACCTCGATTTCGATGGTGCTGATCCTCGCGCAGTCACTCATGGCGCAGGCCAAGCCGGAAACCTTTGCTGATCTGGCAGAACAGATCAGCCCGTCGGTGGTGAACATCACCACATCAACAACTGTCGCGGGCCGCACAGGGCCGCAGGGCATCGTGCCCGAAGGATCGCCATTCGAGGATTTCTTCCGCGAATTTCAAGATCGCAATGGTCAGGGCGACCGCCCCCGCCGCTCCTCGGCGCTTGGCTCCGGTTTCGTGATTTCCGAAGACGGGTTCATCGTTACCAACAATCACGTGATTGCAGGGGCCGACGAAATCCTGATCGAATTCTTCGAAGGGTTCGAACTGCCAGCCGAGATTGTGGGCACAGACCCCAACACCGACATCGCGCTTTTGAAGGTTGAAAGCGACGAGCCGCTGCAATTCGTCAGCTTTGGCGACAGCGACACAGCCCGCGTGGGTGACTGGGTCATGGCCATGGGCAACCCGCTGGGGCAGGGTTTTTCCGTCTCCGCCGGGATCGTGTCGGCCCGCAACCGCGCGCTGAGCGGCACCTATGACGACTACATCCAGACAGATGCTGCAATCAACCGGGGCAACTCCGGTGGCCCGCTGTTCAATATGGATGGTGACGTGATTGGTGTGAACACGGCCATTCTGTCTCCAAACGGCGGTTCGATTGGGATCGGTTTCTCGATGGCGTCGAACGTTGTGGCCCGCGTTGTCGATCAGCTGAAAGAGTTCGGCGAAACACGTCGCGGCTGGCTGGGTGTGCGCATTCAGGATGTCACTGATGAACTGGCTGACGCTTTGGGCCTTGAAGAAGCCAAGGGTGCTTTGGTCTCTGACGTGCCAGAAGGCCCCGCGATGGAGGCCGGCATGGAAGCGGGTGATGTGATCGTTAGCTTCGACGGCGTCGAAGTGGAAGACACCCGTGGCCTCGTTCGTCAGGTGGGCAACACAGCCGTCGGCAAAGCAGTACGCGTTGTCGTGAACCGCGAAGGCGAAACGCAGACGTTGCTTGTGACTCTGGGTCGTCGCGAGGAAGCCGAGGCCGTACCTGCCTCGCAACCGGTTGAGGAAGACACGCCTGAATCGATGGAACTGATGGGTCTGACCCTCAGTCCGCTGACCGGGGAAATTCGCGAACAGCTGGAGCTGCCGGAAAGCGCGCGCGGCCTTGCAGTGATGGACGTGGACGAAGCGTCGGAAGCCTTTGAAAAAGGCTTGCGCGCCGGTGACGTGATCACCGAAGCGGGCCAAACGCAGGTATTGACCGTGACCGATCTGGAAGAGCGGATCGAAGAGGCCAAAGAGGCAGGTCGCAAATCAATCCTTCTCCTCGTACGGCGCGCTGGCGACCCACGCTTTGTGGCACTTACGATTTCCGAGGGGTAATCAACCCGAAACAACACGAAAAAGGCGCTCTTCAGAGCGCCTTTTTTGTTTTCCATCGATGGAAATCGCGGATGCGTCGACGCATCCGCAGCCTTACCCTTTGGCGTAGCCCAAGCCCTGAAGCGCGGTTTTGATCTCGTCCAAAATCACAGGGTCATCGATGGTCGCGGGCATCTTGTAGTCTTCGCTGTCGGCGATTTTCACCATAGTGGCGCGCAGGATTTTGCCAGACCGTGTCTTGGGCAAACGGTCTACCACACAGCACAGCTTAAACGCCGCCACGGGGCCAATCTTTTCGCGGACCAGTTTCACGCAATCCGAAGTGACCTCGGCATCGGCTTTTTCGGTTCCGGCGTTCAGGCAGACAAAGCCCATTGGCATCTGTCCCTTCAACTGATCGGTCACGCCAATCACCGCACATTCGGCGACATCCGGGTGGCTGGCAAGCACCTCTTCCATCGCGCCAGTTGACAGACGGTGGCCTGCCACGTTGATCACGTCATCGGTGCGCGCCATGATGTAAAGGTAGCCGTCCTCGTCCATCATGCCCGCGTCGCCGGTCTCGTAGTATCCGGGAAACGTGTTGAGATAGCTTTTCTTGTACCGATCTTCGGCGTTCCACAGTGTCGGTAGGGTGCCCGGGGGCAGGGGCAATTTGATGGCGATAGCGCCCAATTCACCGGCGGCCACAGGGTTTCCGCCTTCGTCCAAGATTTGCACGTCATAGCCTGGCATTGGCACAGAGGGTGAGCCGAGTTTTATCGGCACTTCCTCGATCCCGATGGGGTTCGCGGCAATCGCCCAGCCGGTTTCGGTTTGCCACCAATGGTCAACCACGGGCACGCCCAACTGGTCCCGCGCCCAGACAATGGTGTCTGGATCCGCGCGTTCCCCGGCAAGGTAGACCTGTTTGAGACAGCTCAGATCGTATTTCCTGACCAATTCGCCTTTCGGGTCTTCGCGCTTCACGGCGCGGAAGGCGGTCGGCGCGGTGAAAAAGCTTTTGACATTGTGCTCGGAAATCACCCGCCAGAACGTTCCGGCATCGGGTGTGCCGACGGGTTTGCCTTCGAACACAATTGTGGTGTTCCCGTGGATCAGTGGCGCGTAGCAGATATAGCTGTGCCCCACGACCCAACCCACGTCCGAGGCGGCCCAGAAAACATCGCCCGGCTCTACGTTGTAGATCGCCTTCATCGTCCAGTTCAGTGCCACAAGCTGGCCGCCGGTGTGGCGGATCACGCCTTTGGGCTGGCCCGTGGTGCCGGAGGTGTAGAGGATGTAGGCAGGGTGGTTGCCCGGGACCATCACACACTCGGCCGGATCGACACCAGCCTGAAACCCGTGCCAATCCACATCGCGCCCGTCTTCAAGCTTTGCCACTTCCTGTTCGCGCTGAAAGATCACGCAGAAGTCTGGCTTGTGGGTGGCCAGATCGATCGCGCCGTCAAGCAAGGGTTTGTAGTGCACCACGCGGCCCGGCTCCAACCCGCAGGAAGCGGCGATGATCGCCTTGGGTTTGGCGTCGTCGATGCGCACAGCCAGTTCGTTGGCGGCGAATCCGCCGAATACAACCGAATGCACAGCACCGATACGCGCGCAGGCCAGCATGGCCTCAACCGCCTCCGGCACCATTGGCATATAAATGATGACGCGGTCGCCCTGTTCGACGCCTTTGGCGCGCAGAGCACCGGCGAGGCTCGCGACGCGGTCTTTCAGTTCGGCATAGGTAATCTTGTGGATCGTGTCGGTGATCGGGCTGTCGTGGATGATGGCAACCTGACCGCCGCGTCCAGCCTCGACATGGCGGTCCACGGCGTTCCAGCAGGTGTTGGTGGTCCCGTCAGCAAACCACTCGTACATGTTGTCGCCCAGATCGCTCAGCGCTTTGGAGGGTTTCTGTTCCCAGTCAATGGCCTCAGCCGCCTCCATCCAGAATGCTTCGGGATCGGCCTTCCAGCGTGCATATGTGTCTGAATACCCCATCGCCATGTCCTCCTCGTGCGTGTTCGCATTTGGGTACGGTGTGCCGGGCAACGCAACAAGTCTCTGAAACCATCACGCGTCAGATCGCCGCGAAAACTTTGC
>CAZCOX010000025.1:13886-20518 GCA_964500115.1 uncultured Rhodobacterales bacterium | reverse complement strand
GAAAACTATGGGGTCGTGATGGAGCGGTCGAACTACGCCCGTTTCCTTTGGAACTCGATCCTGATCGCGGGTGGTTCGACGATCCTTGGTTTGATCGTTGCGGTCCCGGCAGCTTGGTCGATGGCCTTTGTGCCTTCGAAGCGGACCAAAGACATCCTACTTTGGATGCTCTCCACCAAGATGCTTCCAGCGGTTGGCGTTCTCTATCCGATCTACCTGCTGTTTATTAAGCTTGGTCTCCTAGATAGCCGCTTTGGTCTGGTCATCGTGATGATGCTGATCAACCTGCCGATCATTGTCTGGATGCTCTACACATACTTCCGTGAAATTCCCGGCGAGATCCTCGAAGCGGCGCGGATGGACGGAGCGACCCTGAAGGAAGAAGTGCTTTACGTGCTGACCCCGATGGCTGTTCCTGGCATCGCATCAACACTGCTCTTGAACTTCATCCTGGCCTGGAACGAAGCGTTTTGGACACTGAACCTGACGGCTGTGAACGCAGCGCCTTTGACAGCGTTCATCGCGAGCTATTCGAGCCCGGAAGGTCTCTTCTTTGCGAAACTCAGCGCGGCCTCGACAATGGCCATTGCTCCAATCCTCATCCTTGGCTGGTTCAGCCAGAAACAACTCGTACGCGGCCTGACGTTCGGCGCGGTGAAATAAGGAACCTGACTCATGGGACAAATTCAACTCACACAGGTCACCAAAAGCTTTGGCGACGTACAGGTCATCCCACCACTGGATCTGACCATTCACGACGGCGAGTTTACGGTCTTTGTTGGGCCATCGGGCTGCGGTAAATCCACACTTCTGCGTCTGATCGCGGGTCTGGAGGACATCACAACCGGCAAGATCGAGATCGATGGCCAGGATGCCACTGACCTCGTGCCAGCAAAACGCGGCTTGGCGATGGTGTTCCAGTCATATGCGCTTTACCCGCACATGACAGTTCGCAAGAACATCGCTTTCCCGCTTAAGATGGCCAAAATGGATCAGGCCGAGATCGACAAGCGCATCGAAGGTGCGGCGGCCGTTCTGAACCTGACGGACTATCTGGACCGTCGCCCGGGCCAGTTGTCTGGTGGTCAGCGTCAGCGTGTGGCCATCGGTCGTGCGATTGTTCGCGAACCTGCGGCCTTCCTGTTCGATGAACCTCTGTCAAACCTTGATGCTGCGCTGCGTGTCGGCATGCGTCTGGAAATCAGCGAACTGCACGAGCGTCTTAAGACCACAATGATCTACGTGACTCACGACCAGGTCGAAGCGATGACCATGGCCGACAAGATTGTGGTTCTGCGTGCAGGTCATATCGAGCAGGTTGGCAGCCCGCTTGAGCTGTATCACAAGCCTCGCAACGAGTTTGTGGCTGGGTTCATCGGATCTCCAAAGATGAACATCTTTGGTGGCGAAGAGGCCAAAAAACACGGTGCGGCATCTGTTGGCATTCGCCCGGAGCACACAGACGTGTCCATGACGGAAGGGATGTGGAAAGGCCGTGTCGGCGTTGCTGAACACCTTGGGTCTGACACGTTCATTCACGTGCACGACACGGGTCTTGCAGACATGGTGACCGTCCGTATCACCGGCGATATCTCCGCGAACCACGGCGACACGATCTATCTGACACCGCAGATGGATCAGATGCACAAGTTCGACGCACAGGGGCTGCGGATCGAATGAAACGGTTAGAAGGCAAAACTGCTCTAATCACAGGTGCCGCCCGTGGGATCGGCTTTGCCTTCGCCAAGGCCTATGTCCGCGAGGGTGCGCAAGTTGCCCTCGCGGATATTGATCTCGACCGCGCGAAAGCTGCGGCAGACGAGATCGGTATGTCTGCAATCGCAGTCAAAATGGATGTGACTGATCAAAGCAGCATCGATGCGGCTGTATCCGAGTCGGTTTCCCGCCTTGGGCGGATTGACATTCTTATCAATAACGCTGCGCTCTTTTCTGCGGCACCGATTGTCGAGATCACGCGCAAAGACTACGACAAGCTTTTCAGCGTCAATGTTGCCGGCTCTTTGTTCACTTTACAGGCCGTTGCCAAACACATGATTGATAACGGTATCCAAGGGCGCATCATCAATATGGCCTCTCAAGCGGGCCGCCGGGGCGAAGCGCTCGTCGCAGTGTACTGCGCCACCAAGGCTGCGATGATTTCCCTAACGCAGTCCGCCGGACTGAACCTGATCGAACACGGGATCAACGTGAATGCCATAGCCCCCGGCGTTGTGGATGGTGAGCATTGGGATGGCGTTGATGCCTTCTTCGCGAAATACGAAAACAAAGCACCGGGCCAGAAAAAGCGCGAGGTGGGCGAAGCCGTACCCTACGGACGTATGGGTACAGCAGAGGACCTGACCGGCATGGCTATCTTTCTGGCCTCGGACGAAGCAAAATACATCGTCGCGCAAACATACAACGTTGACGGCGGAAACTGGATGAGCTGATGACAAACTTGGCGATCACAACGACACCCGTAAAGCTTTCGGACGCAACGTTGTCGGAGCTTCCTGAAGATATCAAACGCCCGAACTATGATCGTGCTGCTCTGAAACCGGGTATTGTTCATATTGGCTTGGGCAATTTCCATCGCGCGCATCAGGCGTGGTATCTGCATCGCTTGATGCAAACGGGCGAAGCACATGATTGGGCTATCATCGGCGCAGGCGTCCGTCCTTACGACAGCGCGATGCGGGATAAGCTTTTGTCGCAGGACTGTTTGACAACGCTGATTGAGCTCGATCCGTCCGGCCGTTCGGCCGAAGTTACTGGTGGGATGATTGATTACCTGCCAATCGATCCCGACAATGCGTCGTTGATCGAAAAGATGGCAGACCCGGCGATCCGGATCGTTGCGTTGACCGTGACCGAAGGGGGCTACTACCTTGACCCCGTTACGAACACGTTTGACCAAGAGCATCCGGATATGCGTCATGATGCGGTCAACCCAGATACGCCACGCACTGCCTTTGGTGCGATGGTCGCAGCACTGCGCAAACGCCGGGACGCCGGGATTGGACCGTTCACCGGTCAAAGCTGCGACAACCTGTTGAGCAACGGGAAACTACTACGCCAGACCGTGGTGTCTCTCGCAAGATTGAGTGACCCGGAATTGGCCGAGTGGATCGATAAGAACTGCAGCTTCCCAAATTCCATGGTGGATTGCATCGTTCCCGCGACGGGCCCAAGCGAAATCGCCTTGGCAGAAGAGCTGGGCGTCGTGGACCTTGCACCCGTCACGCACGAGAACTTCCGTCAGTGGGTCATCGAAGACGATTTCTGCGCTGGGCGGCCCGACTGGGACAAAGTTGGCGCTACCTTCTCTTCGCAAGTTGGCAATTACGAGGCGATGAAGCTTCGTTTCTTGAACGCAGGCCATCAGATCCTCGCCAATGTGGGAGAAATTCTGAGCATCGAAAGCATCTCGGGTTGCATGCAGCACCCTGACATCGCGGCGTTCTTCGAAAAAGTGCAGCAGGTTGAAATTGAACCGCACGTTCCGTCAGTTCCTGACCGGACAGGCATGGAGTACATCGCGTTGGTTCAAAGCCGATTTGGCAATCCGTCGATCAAAGACACAACTCGCCGCGTGGCATTCGATGGGTCATCCCGTCATCCGGGCTTTGTTTTGCCAATCGTGCGCAAGGCTTTGGCTGCTGATGCGCCACTGGAGGGTTTGGCGCTGGTTGAAGCACTTTGGGCGCGCATGTGTGCTGGCGTTCGTGAAGATGGTTCCGAGATTGCGCCAAACGATCCCGATTGGGACAATTTAGTAGCTGCCGCGACTTCAGCGAAGTCCAATCCTCAGGCTTGGTTGGATCAATCGCACACCTACGGCGATCTGGCAGACGAGCCTCGGTTCACAGAAGCGTTTACGCGGTGGCTGTCTTCTCTGTGGGAGAACGGAGCGGAGGCGACCATTCGCACCTATTTGAACAAATAGCGCGCAGCTAACGTACCAGGCCTCAGCTCTGCGTCGAAGGCCGCACACAAAGCTGCGGCGCAACGCACCGCGGCAATTTCGACTCACCAAGCGGAAATCACGATTTTGCCGCACAGTTTTCTTGTGCGCCGCAAATTCTTGCGACACGCTCAATTTATGAGCGGTTTGAAAACATTTTTGGCCGGAGCATTTCTGATCGTCGCGAGCGCGAGTGCATCAGCCGCAGACAACGCGTTTTTGAACCGAGTTGTCGATTGTGTCGGACGGATGTCCGCACAGATGGAACATCACTGGTTGCTGGCTGACCAATCGACCACCATCATCGAAAAACAGCGCTCAGATCTCATAGACGTCCTTGACGCCTTGACCACGTCTGAAAATGCGAGTCGCGTTTTGACAGGGCGGATCAACGCAAAGCTTGCGCATGCATCCTTGCTGACCCGTTCTGCATTCTCAAAAGATCCGAAATCGTCGGCATGGGCAACACGTCAAGCAGAGCGGAGCATAGCGCATTGCGATCAAATTGCTCTTTCAGCACCGGTAAACGATGTGATCATCGTAGACCTTGCTTCTGACGCGGATGCCGCATCGTCAACCAAGGCCGATGAGGCGTGGCCTGCTTCCAAATAGATCAATCGAGTGGCAATTGCCGCCTAAAGATCAAGCATAAGCTCAATTACCGTCTAAAAATTAATCGAAATCCCGCAATTTACCCGCGTTAATTCCCGACTCAGTTCCGCCTTTTTTCATCTGTCGCCTAGATGGCGGCGGCTGATGACAACATCAGTGAAACGCGCGGTGGGGAGGACCGTTCAATTTCCAACCCCACCACACTCCGCAATTGACTTGCGTCCGCGGTATTTGGGGGCTGGACCTGCTCTTGGCAACCTCCGCGACGCGAAACGTATGAAGGACGTTCGCAACATGTCGATGAAATTCCTTAGCACAACGGCAGCCGCCGCTCTGTTTGTCTCTACGCTGCCTGCCGTCGCACAGGAGGTCAGCTGCCCTGTCAAAGTCGGTGTTCTGCACTCTTTGTCCGGCACAATGGCCATCTCTGAGACCACGCTCAAAGACACCATGGAAATGCTGATTGATATTCAGAATGAAAAAGGTGGCCTGCTTGGATGTGAGATTGAGGCAGTTGTCGTCGACCCGGCGTCCGACTGGCCGCTGTTTGCGGAAAAAGCACGCGAACTGCTGACTGTTCAGGAAGTTGATGTGATCTTCGGCTCTTGGACGTCCGTTTCGCGCAAATCTGCACTGCCAGTTCTCGAAGAACTCAACGGCCTGATGTTCTACCCGGTTCAGTATGAGGGCGAAGAAAGCTCGAAGAACGTGTTCTACACCGGTGCTGCCCCGAACCAGCAAGCCATCCCCGCAACAGATTACTTCCTTGAAGAACTGGAAGTCGAAAAGTTCGCTCTGCTCGGGACCGACTACGTTTATCCGCGTACTACGAACAACATCCTTGAAAGCTACCTCAAGGACAAAGGTATCGCGGAAGAAGACATCTTCGTGAACTACACGCCCTTCGGTCATTCTGACTGGTCCAAGATCGTGGCAGACGTTGTTGCCCTTGGCGCAGATGGCAAGAAGGTTGGCGTGATCTCCACCATCAACGGTGACGCAAACATCGGCTTCTACAAAGAACTTGCTGCTGCTGGCATCTCTGCTGACGACATCCCGGTTGTTGCGTTCTCGGTGGGTGAAGAAGAGCTCTCCGGCCTCGACACGACAAACCTTGTCGGCCACCTCGCTGCTTGGAACTACTTCCAGTCCGCTGACACAGAAGCGAATGAAGAGTGGGTCGCAGCGTGGAAAGCGCGTATGGGTGAAGAGCGTGTGACGAACGACCCGATGGAGGCGCACTACATTGGCTTCAACATGTGGGTGAACGCGGTGACCGAGGCTGGCACCACGGATGTGGATGCCGTGCGCACAGCGATGTACGGTCAAGAATTCCCGAACCTCACAGGTGGCACAGCGGTCATGCTGCCGAACCATCACCTGTCCAAGCCGGTTCTGATCGGCGAAATTCAGGAAGACGGCCAGTTTGACATCATCAGCGAAACCGATCCGGTTCCGGGCGATGCATGGACAGACTTCCTGCCTGAATCTGCGGTTCTGAAGTCCGACTGGGCCGAACTGGGTTGCGGTATGTACAACACCGAAACCTCGACCTGCGTCCAGATCAAGTCGAACTACTAAAACCAAGAGCGGTGCGTGGGAAACCACGCACCCTACCTCTTCTTTGAATGCAGGGTGTGTGCTTGCACGCACCATTGCCACGGATTGCCCGAATGCTGCGCGCCGCCGCCCTCTTTCTTCTAAGTCTGTCTCTGTCGCTACCCGCCTCTGCCCAACAGGCTGATGCGCCCATTCAGCAGCTTTTGCAGACGCATAGCGAAATCCTTTTGAAAAGTTCGCGTCGCACCATTGGCCCGGCTGTCGACGCGCTTGCGGGTTCTGGGCTTCCTGAAGCACAGGTTGTGCTGGAACGCTGGCAGAACAAGGAAATGTGGGTCGACGAGGAAAGCGGTCTTTTCGTTTTCGCCGAAGAAGTCGACCGCGACACGCTGCGCATTTTTGATTTTGCCGACGGCACCGAGATTGCCGTTGTCCCCGACGACACATTCGATCAGCTCAAACCCAACTCCGGCATCCGCCGCATGATCGGCACCGC
>CAZCOX010000025.1:10052-13786 GCA_964500115.1 uncultured Rhodobacterales bacterium | reverse complement strand
GTCAACCAGGTGTTTGACCTGTCGCTCGATGCGCTGTCTCTCGCCTCGATTTACTTCCTCGCCGCCATCGGACTTGCCATCACCTTTGGCGTGATGGGCGTTATCAACATGGCGCATGGCGAATTCATCATGATGGGCGCTTACACCGGCTACGTCGTGCAGCTCTTCATCCCCGACTACACCCTGTCGATCATCGTCGCGATCCCGCTGGCCTTTATGGTAACTTTCGGCGCGGGTGTGGCGATGGAGCGTCTGGTGATCCGCTGGCTCTATCACCGCCCGTTAGAGACGCTTTTGGCGACCTTCGGCATCTCTATCGCGCTGCAACAGATCGCCAAGAACATTTTTGGCACGCAGGCACGCCCGCTGACCGCACCGGCTTGGCTAGACGGGTCCTGGGTGATCAATGACATCGTGTCGATCAGCTACATCCGCATCGCGATCTTTGTTCTGGCCCTGCTCTTCCTTGCTCTGTTCCTGTTTGTCATGAACCGCACACGCTTGGGTCTTGAGGTCCGCGCGGTGACCCAAAACCCGCGCATGGCGGCGTCGATGGGGATCAACCCAGACAAGATCAACATGCTCACCTTTGGGTTCGGGTCGGGCATCGCGGGAATCGCAGGCGTGGCGATTGGTTTGTACGCAAAAGTGACCTCAGAGATGGGCAGCGACTATATCGTGCAGTCCTTCATGACCGTCGTGGTTGGAGGCGTTGGCAACATCTGGGGCACACTTCTAGGGGCCACGATGGTCGGCTTCCTGCAGAAAGGGATCGAGTGGTTCAACCCGTCCAACACGCTGGCGGCACAGACCTACATGATCCTCTTTATCATCCTCTTCATTCAATTCCGGCCCAAGGGCATCATCGCCCTCAAAGGCCGCGCGGCGGAGGCGTGAGTATGGTCTTGCGCTGCCTGCGGCATCGCCTTGCGTGGGGGCTCTGCCCGTCGTCCATTAGGCTTGAACCAATAGCGCCACATGAACGGCCCCGCGGCATATTTGGAAAAAGAAGAAATGGAGCCGGTTATGAGTGATGTCGCGTTCGGGTCTGCGCGCAAACCATTTGCACTGCGCTTTCCATCGGTGCTGGTGTTCCTTGCGGTGCTGTCCCTGTTTACCGTTGGCGTCACGATCCTGTCCGAAGGGTTCGGGATCGGGGTGATTTCGACCAGTTTTGTGAAGACGCTTGGCAAGACATTGTGTCTGTGTCTTGTGGCTTTGGCGATGGATTTGGTCTGGGGGTACTGCGGGATCCTCAGCCTTGGGCACATGGCGTTTTTTGGCCTTGGCGGCTACGCGATCGGCATGTGGCTCATGTATGCGCGGACCGAGGTTATTGTCTTGGATAGCCTCGCTGCCGCTGAGCTTCCACCGACAGCGCAAGAGGTGTCTGACGGGATCGCAACACAAATCTTTGGCGTCGTCGGCGCGTCCGAATTCCCTCCGATCTGGGCCTTTGCACACTCCCTGCCTTTGCAGTTGTCGGCGGTGGTGCTGGTACCGGGCCTATTGGCGCTCGTCTTTGGCTGGCTCGCCTTTCGCAGCCGCGTGACTGGCGTCTATCTGTCGATCCTGACACAGGCGATGACGCTCGCCCTGTCGCTGCACCTGTTCCAAAACGACAGCGGGTTGCGCGGCAACAACGGGTTGTCCGGATTGCAGAACCTGCCGGGCATGGATGGCGTGTCTCAGGCCACGGTTTCGCTGTGGTTCTTCTGGGCTTCTGCTCTCGCCTTGGGCCTCGGCTACCTGCTTTGCGCCTGGGTGGTATCAGGCAAGTTCGGGTCAGTAATCCGCGCCATCCGCGATGACGAGGCGCGCGTGCGTTTCCTTGGCTATCCGGTTGAAGCGTTCAAGCTGGTGATCTTCACCCTGACCGCCGTGATCGCAGGTATCGCGGGTGCGCTTTACTACCCGCAAGCAGGCATCGTGAACCCGGCTGAGATTGCGCCCATCGCGTCGATCTATCTGGCCGTCTGGGTCGCCATCGGCGGACGCGGCAGGCTCTATGGTGCCGTGATCGGGGCTGCGTTTGTCTCGCTTCTGTCGACCTGGTTTACCGGCGGGCAGGCCCCTGACATCAACCTTGGCTTCTACACCATCCAGTGGGTCGACTGGTGGATTGTGATCCTCGGATTGTCTTTCGTGGCGGTGACCCTCTTTGCGCCCAAGGGCATCGGCGGGCTGGTCGATCTAATCGTGGATCGCCAGACGCCGAACCGTCACGGTGCGGACCTTGGCCCTGATGCAGGCGCGTTGCGCGAAAAGGAGGCCGAGAAATGAGCACTCTCTTGGAGGTCTCTGGCGTGTCCGTTTCGTTTGACGGGTTCAAAGCCATCAACAACCTGTCCTTTCAAATCGCCGATGCCGAGCTGCGCGCGGTGATCGGGCCGAACGGCGCGGGTAAGACCACCTTCATGGACATCATCACCGGCAAGACCCGGCCCGACGAAGGGCGCGTGATGTACGGCGACCGGGGCGATAGCCTGCTCAAGATGTCCGAAAGCAAGATCGCACAGGCTGGTGTGGGCCGGAAATTTCAGCGTCCAACCGTGTTCGAAGACCAGAGCGTGTTCGACAATCTGATGATGGCGTTGAAGAAGAAGCGTTCGCCCCTGTCGGTTCTGTTCTTCAAACCCGCCAAAGACGACAACGACAAAGTCGCAGAGCTTGCCGAGGAAATCGGGCTGTCTGACGCCTTGCATCGTAAGTCTGGTGAGTTGAGCCACGGGCAAAAGCAATGGCTTGAGATCGGCATGCTGCTCGCCCAGGATCCGCGGCTTCTGTTAGTAGACGAACCGGCGGCGGGCATGACCCCGGCAGAACGTGAACACACCACTGACATTCTGCGTGAGGCGGCAAAGACCCGTGCTGTGGTGGTGGTCGAACATGACATGGAGTTCGTGCGTCGCCTCGATTGCAAGGTAACAGTCCTGCACGAAGGCTCGGTTTTGGCCGAAGGCTCTCTTGACCATGTCACACAGAACGAACAGGTGATTGAGGTGTATCTTGGCCGATGAAATCCTGCGCACTGACAGCCTAACGCTGCACTACGGCGGGTCGCAGATCCTCAACGGGATCGATATGGCAGCTGTCAAAGGTGAGATCACCTGCGTGATGGGCACAAACGGCGTGGGCAAGACGAGCTTGCTCAAAGCAATTTCCGGCACGCATGCGTTTTCTGGCGGTAGTCTGTCTTTGCACGGTGAAGAAATCACGTCGGCCACAGCGCATGCTATGGCGCAAAAGGGGGTCGCATACGTTCCCCAAGGGCGCGATATCTTTCCCTTGCTGACCGTGCGCGAAAACATGGAGACCGCGTTTGCCTGTTTGCCCAAGTCAGAACACTACATCCCCGATCACATTTATGAGCTTTTCCCGATCTTGAAGGAATTCCTGCACCGTCGGGGTGGTGACCTGTCCGGTGGACAGCAACAGCAACTGGCAATTGCGCGTGCATTGATCACCAAGCCCAAGCTGCTTTTGCTGGATGAGCCGACTGAGGGAATTCAGCCAAATATCATTCAACAGATTGGCCGCGTGATCGCACTTTTGCGGGAACAAGCCGAAATGGCGATTGTGCTGGTCGAGCAGTATTTCAGCTTTGCCTACGACCTTGGCGATCGTTTTTACGTTCTTGAACGGGGTGCCGTGAAAATGAGCGGACCGAAGGCGGACCTCAATCGGGATGATCTTTTGGCGGGTGTTTCAGTCTGACTTAAACGCGCGGCTTG
>CAZCOX010000025.1:3044-9952 GCA_964500115.1 uncultured Rhodobacterales bacterium | reverse complement strand
CGCGTTACGATGATCGCGGCACAGCCGGTGACGATCACGCAAGCCAAGGCAAACAATCCGGGACCTATGGCTGTGCCCTGTTGGTCGACAGCAATGACAACACCCACCATTGCCAATGCCGCCGCAGCCCATTGCGGTTTGGTGATGCGCTCTCGCAGAATGATTGCCGCCATCAACATGACGACCAACGGTCGGGTAAAGTTCATTGTTGTGAACAGCGCCAATGGAACGCGCGCGATGGCGAAATAACTGCCTGTGAGTGTTGCTGCGGATAGTCCCACACGCAAGATTTGGAGCGGCAATTCCGGTATTTGGGTAAACGCACTACGCTGACGGAGTATCCAAGGAAGCAAAAGAACCAACCCAACCACTGCGCGCAAAAACACGATTTGGGCGGCGGGATACCCCAGCCCCAATGCCTTCACGATACCCAGCGCCCAGATGTTCAGCGCCATGTCGCCAAACAACCAAAGACTGCCTTTGACATTGTCTCGCGGCGCGGGGCCGTTCATGACCTTGGCGTAACCAGGTTTGCCATGATGCGGAACGCGCCCGGTACAAGCTTTGCCATTTGGTGATGTAAGATCAGGCTGCAATGCGTGTGGCGGCCTTTGCCGATGTCAGCGGTCAAGAGCGACCCGGTGAGTGGGTCTTCTCCCGGGTCTGACATCGACAGAAGCGGCGTGTATGCGTCGTCCCAGCTTTTCGCGAAATAGAGCCCGCGTTCCTTGACCCATTCGTCCCAATCAGAGGCAGTGATCGTATTTGGCGTGTTCAGGATTTCAGGTTCGGCCAAGTGAGTCACGTTCGCTGCGGCGTTTGTCACGCGCCAACGCAGCGAGGGTTGACCAATCTCAAGTCGCTTGGGTGGCGTTGTATCCGGGTCCCAGTTGTCCCACGGGCGGTGATACAACGTGAGTAGCGTGCCGCCTTCTGAAACCCAATCGTGCAGGCGTTTCACTTCATCCACCAAACCCGGTCTAAACCGCAACGCAAAAATCCCAATAACGATGGTGTCATATGCCTGTAAAGCGGCATCGCTGCCGATTTGCGCATCGGTCAATTCCGTGACGTCTAATCCCAAGGCGGTTAGCCAATGGGCCACAGAATCATGTCCGCTACCAATGTACCCAATCCGGGCTTCGGGCAGCGCGACGTCCAAGACGCGCACAGTAGCACTCGCCGGTTTCGTGTAGGCCGTCGGGGCAATGTGATCATAAGCAATGCGCTGTTCGGTCATCGCGGGAACGCCGCCAACGTGGAGCGGCAGCGTGTAGAGGCCAGGTTTAACCTCGTCGGGCAGGGTTATCTCGAAACCTCCCTCCCTTGCGTTGGAGTGCCAACCATCTGGCGCGGCAAGCGACACCTCGTGCCCAGCAGGGCTGACGTCGCCGATCGCGATTGGAAGGGTTCGTTTCCCAGTTGCTAGATTGATCAGTGCAGTCTCTGGTGACAGCACCGCGGCGCGCGGCGGCAAGACAACGGGCGGATTTTCAAATGGCACGGCAACGGTTGTTGCCGCCAGTTTTATTGCGATACGAGGAAGCGGCGGATCGGCCGGGTCGTACTCCGCACGATATGCATCGGTCAGCCCGGCTGCGTCTGATGTGGTAACCGTGTCGCCGTTTAGAGACCAGCCAAACGGTAGTTCCGATTCAACTGCGCAGTCTTCCGCATCGCCGGGATCAAATTCGACGGTCAGCAAAGTGGAGTCTCCGGGTCGCAACCACGTCGCGTCTGTCCGCGCTGTCGCTTCGACTCCAAGCGCGAGGCGCAAAACCTTTGCCAGTTGATGGTGTTTCGCTTCCAACCGATGTGCGATTTCTGGGGGACAGTCCGGTAGCGCTTGCTGCACATGTGTAAGCGCCGTTTGCGTAGCCTCAGCCACCTTTGCAAATTGGGGGAAGGCGCCGACTGCATCCTGGATGGCTGCGTCTGCCGTGCGTAGGTGGTTGGCGCATTGTGGCGCGCTGTCGGCCAGGTCACTCAAGGTTTGCGGCAGACCTGAACCCAGGGCGCTGTCAGGGCCACCCACCTGCGTCTCTGCGAGGTGCAGTGGCCAGTCTTGCCCCGGACCAGCGGCAATCCACCGACCCATGCCCTGCGTGCGGTGATAGCCACGTGACATCTGCCCGATACGTGCAAAGCTCCAACCCGAAACGGTATCTTTGCCGGCGCCATTTACTATCAGCGTTTCCGGTGGCGGTGGCAGATCGTCATCATAGGCCTGACCCGCACCTGACCAAGCCGGCAGGTAGAGTTTTGAGATCTGCCAGGGAGGAAGGTTTGACGGAAACGCTGGGTCAGCCGCGGCTGATATGACCTCGTGTGCAGCCTGCGTCATGGCGCGGTGGTGGCCATGCTGACCGGGCACATCCAGAAACGTTGGCAGCAGAATGTCGGGGCGATCGGTGCGCACAATTTCCACGAACCGATGCAACAGGCGGTCGTGCCCCCAATTGTTCAACGTTTCCTCGCCACTCTTGGAGAAACCGAAATCGGTGATCGGGTCTGTTGGTGAAGTGCCATGCCAATAAAGACGCATGTTTAAAAGATCACATGCGCGCTCCATCTCGCGCGTGCGCAAGGCACCAAGTGCGGGTCCGCTTTCAGTACCAATATCGTTTTGTCCGCCTTCCCCTCGGGTAGAGCAAGCATAGCTCAGGTTGATGCCGTCCCGGATGCCGATTGCCGCCAACAACGCGCTCATCTCGTCATCTGGATGTGCGCCGGAATTCATCAAGCGAACCACTGACGTCAGAGGGCGCAGCGCCCACCAGAGATCAAGAATGCGTGGATGCTTTCGCGTCTCTTCCAGACGCGTTTGATCAGGTGTTGGCATCAGTTACCTCGCTGCGGTGATGGCGGGTGTGAAGGCGTCATGCAGGACAAGCGCTGCTGCGCCCAGCGTGGCTGTCATGCGCCCTGACGTGCCGCGCATCAATCGTGGTCGCGTGCGGTCTGGTCGGTTGGCCACGCTCAGTTCTGGCAACTCTGTGCGTTCAATCATGAGATCGAGTATTGCGGCGGGCATTGCACCGCCAAGGATAATCGTTTCAGGATCGAACAGGTTTTCGATCAGGCTGACCGCGGGCCCTAATGCGTCGGCGGCGGTGTCGAGCCAGGACAGCAGGTTTTCGTTTTGTTGGGTATACAAGTCTTGCAGGTCGTCCATGCTTTTCACGCGAAGCCCGAAGCTTTCCAAATGCGCTTCGACAGACAGGCGGCTGGCAGCAGCCTCTAGCGGGATCTGTTTGCCGTCCATAAAGACCGGCGTATGCCCAATCTCTCCAGCGTTCCCAAACGCGCCCTGCATGGCTTGCCCATCGTGAACAAGGCCCAAACCAAGGCCCTGACCAAAATAGAGGTACGCAAAACTATCCAAGCCTTGCGCAACGCCGGTCATACGTTCGGCCATCGCCGCGGCGTTTGCATCATTTTCAACGAATACTGGCATGTCGAGAAGCCCAGCAAACGTTGTTGCGGGATCTTCACTGTGCCAGCCGGGCAGCTCTGACTTCGTTCCGCGTAAGCCGGTTGGTCCGAATGGCCCAGGCATCACAATTCCTGCACCCATAAGCGCAGATTTCGAAATTGATGTCTCAGCCAGGCAAAATGCCATTTGGGTGGAAACCGTTTTGAGAATTGTTTTTCTGTCGGTATCGGGCAGCGGAATGCGGTGTGTGATCAATGATGTCCCGAGTAAATCGACAATTGCCGTAAAAACAGCCGTTGGTCTGATTTCGATACCAAGTGCATATCCGCCTGTGGGTCTAATTGCATATTGCTGAACAGGCAGGCCGCGTCCGGCGCTACGCACACCCTGTTCAACGATCAATCCTTCGTCCTGCAAATCGGCAATAATGTTGGAAACGGCCTGGGTCGAAAGGCCAGACGCACGTGCGATTTCCGCGCGGCCAACGGCACCGGCATTGCGGATCGCGCGCAAAACCAGTTGGCGGTTATGGTTGCGCGCGCGTTCCGGGTTCGCACCCATCGGTGCTTTCAAGATCGTCGACATACCCTCGCTTAACGTATCAAACTTGAACACTCAAGAAAGTTGAGTTAATGCTTGAGTATCGACCAGCCGCACAAATAACGGCTGGCATCATCAACAGATCTCAACAGGGAGAGGTCCATGGCATTCCCCACGTTTAAAGCGCTGGCCTTCGCCACAGCATCCAGCGCGGCGGCGCTTGTCTCGTCCTCCGCACAAGCGGTCGAAATCGAATACTGGCAGTATTTCTTTGATGCGCGCGTCACTGCGATGGAGACGCTGATCGAGAACTTCCAGGAAGCGAACCCGGATATCACGGTAAAGATGACACATTTCCCGTATGCGGATTATCGTACCAAGGTCGCCGCTGCGATCCCGGCAGGGGAAGGCCCCGATGTGGTGCAGTTGTTCTACGGTTGGCTGAACGATTACGTGGCCGCCGATCTGATCCAGCCGCTGCCAAGCGATACGTTCCCGGCAAGCAAGATCGACGATGAGTTCTTCCCAATGGTTCAGGCCATGAAGGATGGCGACGCGTACTGGGCGCTACCGACTGCGGTACGCTCCTTGGCGCTGTTTTATAACGAGCGTCTGTTGGAAGAGGCGGGCGTTGAGCCACCTACCACACTTGAAGAAATGATCGCCGCCGCCAAGGCCATGACTAAACGTGATGGTGCAGGCAACCTGACGCAGGTCGGTATGACGGCTGGTATGACCGCGCAAGACCACCACTGGTGGCGCGAAGGCTTGATCCGTCAGTTCGGCGGGGAACCGTATGTCGATGATTACCAGACGGTGAACTACAACTCTGAAGCGGGTCTAGAAGCGCTAAACTTCTATGCGTCGCTCTTTACTGGCGATGATGCCGTGACTGCGATTGGTTTTATGGATGAACCGCAGGCCGCGTTCAAAGCGGGTCGTGCTGGCATGCACATCGACGGGTCGTTCCGCATCGGGTCGCTCAACAAGACGCGAGGCCTCAAGTGGGGTGTGACGGAACTGCCTGCGACAGCGGACGGTACCCGGTCGAACTATTCCTCTTACTGGGTGAACGCGATCACCACGAAAGCCGAAGGCGAAAAGTACGACGCGGCGGTCAAGTTCATGGAGTACATCACATCGGATGAGGCCATGCAGATTTGGCTCGACACGGTGGGTGAACTTCCTGCGAAACCGTCAGTTGGCCTGACCGAAGAGAACGCCAATGACGACACGTTTGGCCCGTTCATTCGCGGTTTGGAATATGCCAACACCACCAAATTCGCCAATGAGTCCGGCCAGCGTCAACTGATGGTTGAGATGGTCGAACGTATGACGTTGCAAGGCATGAGCGCTGAAGAAAGCCTCGCCATCGCGGCAGAAGCGGAACAGGCGATCCTCGACGAATACTACACCAGCGCCTCGAACTAAGGCGCATTTGGCGGACGCTCCGGCTTGCTCCCGGCTGGGGCGTCCTGTCTTTTGATCGTGATATGTACCGCAACCTGACCATCCGGCAGAAACAGATTGTCTGGGCCTGGGCGTTCCTTGCCCTGCCTGTGTTGTTTTACACGGTCATCCGCTTTTACCCGACGGGCAATGCGATCCTGATCAGCTTTCAGGAATGGAATTTGCTGGGGGATCGCACTTGGACGGGGTTGGACAACTACGAGAAGTTGTTCAGTGATCCGGTGTTTTGGAAGGTCTTCAAGAACACGTTTGTGTACTTGCTGCTGGGCACGCCAATCAGTTTGGTGATTTCCTTTGTGATTGCCTATCACCTCGACAAGACGCGCTTTATGCATGGCTTTTTGCGGATGCTTTATTTTCTGCCGTTCATGACGTCTGCGGTGGCGATGGCCTGGGTCTGGCGGTGGTTCTATCAACCTGTGCCGGTGGGTCTGTTTAACAACGCGCTTGCGAACATGGGCATCCCACAATTCCCGTTTTTGCAGTCCACCACATGGGCCTTACCGTCGGTGCTGGCGCCGGCGGTCTGGGCGGGGCTTGGCTTTCAGGTAATCATATTTATGGCGGGCCTACGCGCGATCCCGCGCAGCTATTACGAAGCGGCACGGATTGACGGCGTGTCGTCATGGACCGTGCTGTGGGAGATTACTCTCCCGCTGTTGAAGCCGACGATTGTCTTCATCGTGGTGTTCAGCTCCATCGGGTTCCTGCGGATTTTCGACCATGTGTTCAACATGACAACGAACAATCCCGGGGGTCCATTGAACAGCACAAAGCCTTTGGTTTTGATGATCTACGAAACCGCATTCAGTGCGTTCGACATGGGATATGCGGCGGCGCAGACTGTCGTGCTGTTTCTGGTGCTGCTGGTGGTGAGCCTGATCCAGTTGCGCATTCTGAGGGATAGCTAAATGGCGGTCGCTGAGGACATCCGCGCGTCATCTGACACGTTGCTTAAGACGCAGGCTCCAAAAAAGCCGATGAACACCGGTCAGTTTGTGCGCTGGCTGCTCTTGTTTTTGGGCGGAATCGCGATGGTGATGCCCATCGCCTACATGATCTCGACCTCTCTGAAATGGCCACATGAGGTCTATAACCTCAAGCTGATCCCGGACGAGCCACATCTGGAGAATTACACCTTCGTTCTTGAAGACGGGCGGTTCTACTGGTGGTTCGTCAACTCGATGATCATTGCGATCATCACAACAGTTTGTAATGTGATCTTTGATAGTCTTGTGGGCTACACACTTTGCAAATTCCGGTTTCCCGGGCGCTACATCGTCTTCATCGCTATCCTATCGACTTTAATGATCCCTACTGAAATGCTGGTCATCCCGTGGTACCTGATGAGCCAGCAATTCGGGTGGCTCGATACATATTGGGGCATCATGTTCCCCGGCCTGATGACCGCCTTTGGCACCTTCCTCATGAAGCAGTTTTTCGAGACTGTGCCAGACGATTT
>CAZCOX010000025.1:0-2944 GCA_964500115.1 uncultured Rhodobacterales bacterium | reverse complement strand
ATGACCGGTGCCGCGATTTCGACAATTCCGACACTCATCGTGTTTCTGATCTTCCAGCGATACATCATTCAGGGCGTTGTGATGGCGGGTCTCAAAGGATGACTGATTACTCCGTCTTTCCGGACCCAACCTACCGCGACACGGTTCTTGCGCCATTGTTTGAGGGAGTGAAAGCGCACTACGCAGGTCACATGTCGGCGCTGAATCAAGCGCATTTGGTGATGCTGGCCGAGACTAAAATTCTGCCGCGCGAGGACGCACAAAGGATTGCAGGCGCGCTGCGCCAAATAGACGTGGAGATCGACATTTCGACCCTGACCTACACGGGGGAAGTCGAGGACTATTTCTTTTTGGTTGAGGCTGAACTGAAGAGCCGACTGGGCGATCTGGGCGGTGCTTTGCACACAGCGCGATCGCGAAATGATATGGACCATACGCTTTTCAAGCTTGCGCTGCGCACCCGCACATCTGCGCTGTTGGATCTGGCGTTGGAACTGGCCGAGCGGATGATCGGCAAGGCGGAAGTTGAGAAAGAAACGCTTATTGTCGTCTATACACACGGCCAGCCTGCGCAGCCATCGACCTACGGGCACTACTTGGGTGCCGCGATAGAGGTGCTTTTGCGCGATATCGCACGCCTCAATGCAGCGGCGGAAGGGTTGGAACACTGCCCCATGGGGGCTGCCGCGATCACCACGAGCGGGTTTCCCATTGACCGCGGTCGCGTATCCGATCTGTTGGGTTTTGAGAAACCTCTTCTCAATTCCTACGGTTGCATTGCGTCAGTTGATTATGTGACGAGCCTCTATTCCGCGATGAAACTGTTGTTTCTGCATTTAGGCCGGCTCATTCAAGACATGCAGTTTTGGACGGCGTTTGAAGTGGGACAGCTTTATGTTCCAAACAGCCTCGTCCAGATATCCTCCATCATGCCTCAAAAGCGCAATCCGGTGCCGATTGAACATCTGCGCCACTTGGCCAGCGCAACTGTGGGACAATGTGATGCCATCGTTGGCGTGATGCAGAACACGCCGTTTACGGATATGAACGACAGCGAAGGGGAAGTTCAGGCGCTGGGCTACGCCGCGTTCGAACGCGGCGGGCGCGTTTTGTCGCTGCTGGGTGCGTTGATCCCGGCATGCCGTGTGAATGCAGAACGCGTTCAAAAAACAAGTGACGCGGCGTGCATCACCATCACAGAACTGGCTGACACGTTGGTGCGGGAGGAAGGATTGACCTTCCGACAGGCGCACGAAATTGCCGCTGCGACGGCGCGTGCGGTGATTGCAGAGGGTGTGTCATTGGGACAGGGCGCCAAGGCGTTTCGAAACGCCTTTGCCGCGAGCGTCGGCCGTTCGCCAGAAATGGACGATGCAGCTTTCGCAACGGCTGTTTCCCCGGAGACCTTCATTGCGCGGCGAGACCGGCTGGGGGGGCCAGCGCCCACGGTACTAACACATGCGCTTTCTCATTACCGCGAAGAGACAGCGTCTCTGCGCGCCAAGGCGCAGACGCGGGCAGACCGCCATCATACGGCGGACGAGGAACGGCATACAGCCTTCGAGGCACTATTAAGAGGCGACCATGGCTGAGCTGTCTATTCGCAATCTGGTCAAACGCTACGACAAGACCGAGGTCTTGCATGGCATTAATCTTGATGTGGCTGACGGCGAGTTTGTTGTTTTTGTCGGCCCATCAGGGTGCGGCAAATCCACGACGTTGCGCCTTATCGCAGGTCTTGAAGATGTGACAGAGGGCGAAGTCACAATTGGCGATCGCGTCGTCAATAACCTTGAGCCTAAAGACCGCGACATCGCGATGGTGTTCCAGAACTATGCGATCTACCCGCATATGACCGTGCGCAAGAATATTGGGTTCGGCCTGCGTACATCAAAGATGTCGAAGGAGGACAAAGACGCGCGCATTGACGAAGTTGCGGGGATACTTGGAATGACCGACTTGCTGGGTCGCAAGCCGAGCCAGTTGTCCGGGGGGCAGCGGCAGCGCGTCGCCATCGGGCGGGCAATGGTGCGCGACCCAGCCGTTTTTCTGTTCGATGAACCGTTGTCGAACCTTGATGCGCAACTTCGCACACAGATGCGGCTTGAGATAAAGAAGCTTCACCAACGGGTCGGAAACACGATCATCTTTGTCACGCATGACCAGGTCGAGGCCATGACAATGGCGGACCGCATCGTCATCATGAAAGACGGGCACATCCAGCAGGTCGGCACACCCGCCGAGGTGTATCACAAACCAGCCAACACGTTTGTTGCGCAGTTCATCGGCGCGCCATCCATGAACATGCTGGACGG
Organism: uncultured Rhodobacterales bacterium; assembly: GCA_964500115.1. Taxonomy (GTDB): domain Bacteria; phylum Pseudomonadota; class Alphaproteobacteria; order Rhodobacterales; family Rhodobacteraceae; genus Marivita. Next base: position 629 of record CAZCOX010000025.1, on the reverse strand, counting down.
TGTCGGTCAGGGCGCGTCCATTCAATTGGATACTGGTGAAGCCGTTCCCATTTCTTCTCCAGAGGGGCGACGGATCACGCTTGGGGTCAGACCCGAAGACCTGACACCGGATGGCGGGTTGGCACTAATCACCGGGCCGGTTGCTGTGCAAGAACCGCTCGGGCACGAGACGCTGATCTATGTGAATGCGGGGCCGAACGAAATCATCGCCAAAGCGGATGGCCGTATGCCACCGCCGGTCGGGTCTAGTGTTGTTCTGGGCGCGGAAGTTGAGAACCTGCACGTCTTTGATGCAGAGACCGGAACTACGCTGCTCCAGCAATAAGCGTGCCGAAGCTCTAATTGCCGAGACGCGCTTCCAGTTGCGGCCAATAGAGCGCCTCGCCTTTCGCTCGCATTTTTTCGGCGTCTTCTTGGGGCAGCTTTTTGAGAACTTCAGCCTGATAACTTGGGCGGGCTTGCATGGCAGCCAGCCAGCGCGCCACGTTGGGGTGGTCGCGGCCGAACAGCGGTGCAAACCCCAAACGCTCCAGACGGTCGACATAAGCAATTAACGCAATATCGGACAGCCCGATTTCCGGCCCGCTGACCCAGTCATTTTTATCCAGCGCGCTGGTCATGTCACTAAA
>CAZCOX010000024.1:18031-20641 GCA_964500115.1 uncultured Rhodobacterales bacterium | reverse complement strand
TCGTCCGTGTTCATCCAGTGATCGCGGTCGATGTCTTCCATGACTTTTTCCAACGGCTGGCCGGTGGCGTCGGAAATCACTTGGGCGAGGCGTTTGCGCATGATTTCGATCTGTTCGGCCTGGATCGAGATGTCAGAGGCCATGCCGCCGACGCCGCCTGACGGTTGATGGATAAGGAAGCGGGTGTTGGGCAGGCAGACGCGATCTTCCTTCGGGGCGGCGAGGTAGATGTGGGTGCCCGCGCTGGCGACCCAGCCGGTGCCGACAATTTTCACACGCGGACGGATGAATTTGATCATGTCGTGGATGGAGTCGCCTGCCTCCACATGACCGCCCTGCGAGTTGATGAACAAAGTGATGTCGTCGTCGCTGTCATGAGCCAGCGCGAGGAGGTGATTGATCACCCGCGACGCCATCTTTTGATCAATGGCTTCGCAAATAAGTACCTGACGCGCCTTGAGCAGGCGATCTGTCATCGCGTCGGAACCGGACTTCTTGTCTTCGCTCTTATCGTCGTCGCTCATGGTAATGCCTCTCTCTCTGGTTGTGCGAAGACTAACCATCGGGATGGCGGAACTACAATGGGCGAAACGCGATTTGTCGGGCAGCGATTACGTTTGCGGTGCGCCTTCTATCCTATCACTTCGCCGATCAGTATTTGTGGTTTGGTGTTGGTGAAGTTTGGGATGTCCGCAACCACGGGGCCCGACGCCGCCATTGCTGCATCCATGGCACCCTTGCCGGCGAACTTTATCGTCGCGACAGCGTAAGATTCGGGCGGCGCATCCGGGCCGCCTGCGAGACCTTTGGTCACAAGCGTGCTTTCGATATGTTCGCCCATGTGCTGACCTACCAGTGGCAAATGGGTGCCTGTGTAGTAATCGTAATCAAACGTTGTTTCGTCTGTGATTGGATAAATCACCTGAAGTGTCAGTGCCATGCCGGTCCCCTACCAGTCGCTTACGTTGGGTCACCATAGCACGGACGCTGAAAAATAGCGCTCTAAACTCATCAGTCCTCGTCTGCATGGCGTTGTGACCAATTTTCCCAAAGGTCGGGACGTCGGCGTCGTGTGATTTCCTGAGACATGTCCGACCGCCATTTTGCAATTCTGCCATGATGGCCGGACATCAGGACCTCGGGGATCGGCATGTCGCGCCATTTGGACGGCCGGGTGTATTGCGGATGTTCCAGCAATCCGTCGGAAAAGCTTTCTTCTTCGGTTGACGCTTCGTTTCCCAAAACCCCGGGAAGCAGGCGGATACTGGCGTCGATCAATGCCTGGGCGGCAATATCTCCGCCCGACAAGACGTAGTCACCAATGCTGACCTCGGCGATTTTGTAGTGATCGATGACCCGTTGATCCAGACCTTCGAACCGTCCGCAAATGAGTGTTGCGCCCGGGCCCGCGGCCAGGCTTTTTGCCATGTCCTGGGTAAAGGGTTTGCCGCGAGGGCTGAGATAAATCAGGGGTGCTGCGGGTGCGATGCGCGCGCGTGCGTAGTCAATCGCTGCTGACATCACGTCAGGCCGCAAAACCATACCCGCACCACCACCGGCCGGTGTGTCATCAACATTGCGGTGCTTGCCTTCGCCGAATTGCCGGAGTGGGATGGTTTCGATCTGCCACAATCCGTCTTTCAAAGCCCGTCCTGTCAGTGACTGACCCAGAACACCCGGAAACGCTTCAGGCATTAAAGTGATGACCTGCGCTTTCCAGACACGTGCGAGGTCTGGCGTATGGCTCATCAATTCCTGCGGTTTCAGCGTCGGTCGAATGGTTTTTCGACCATGCGATTTTGTCGGGGGTGTTTTTGGTGTGTCCATGGCGCTGACCTTGTGATGCGCTCACGGCTCTAGCGAATTGGTGCGGTTAAGGCCAGTTCAGGCGTATTCGCGCCGTGCGACGCGGTCGCGTACTGCAAGCATTGCGTTGGGTGCCGAAAAGAAAACCGCAAGCGCACCTGCTTCCGCGGGCGAGGCGCTGAGCAGCCGATTGACCAACCAAAGCTCACGCGCTTGTGCATCGGACAACGTCAACACATCGTTCGTGTCCCATTGCGCCATAATATGCGACAGCGCCATGCCGATTTCATCGTCATGGGTCATGAAGCCTGGGATGCGCGTGTCAACCAACAGCCTGTTGCGTAGCTGTGCCCTGATCTGAACGGGGTCAGGGCTTTCATTTTCAAGCATTTTCAAAGCCGATGGCAGCAGCAACGACCGATATTCTGCAAGATCTGCATCATCGTGCAGAACAAGCGTTTTCAGCTTTGGTGATACTGCGACAGCGGCAACACCGGCGCTAATTGCACCGGTTATTCCCAACAGCATGAACGCGATTGAAATCGCAAGTTCCTGCATTGAGATTGCGACAACGCCCGGGGAGAGCGCAGCAGCACTCAATACCATTCGTCGCACGATACGTTTCACCTTCGCTACACTCCCCCGAGCAATGAATTAATTCTTAAGGTCAAGGAATGGCGAATTCCCGCCGCGATACGGGCGGGCAAATGGATTCATTTTGTCAAAGATGTGACCTAGGGTCAGGACCCAGGTCAGGTGGCGAGTTTCCGCGCCATGATGCGGATCGAGCGCTTTGCGTCCTGA
>CAZCOX010000024.1:4762-17931 GCA_964500115.1 uncultured Rhodobacterales bacterium | reverse complement strand
AGGTCAGGTGGCGAGTTTCCGCGCCATGATGCGGATCGAGCGCTTTGCGTCCTGAATGTCTTTGTCGGGCAATGCACTTTGGTTCAAAGCCAGGAAAACCCGGTCGATCCCCGCGTCGGGTTGCACGTTTTCTGGCGGTAGAGACTGGAGCTTTTCGTGGTCCAAATCCTTGACGGCGACGAGATCCAGCAATGGGGACAGCGGGCCCAAAGGCTTTTGCGAGGATTGCTCAAGAGGTTCGGACACAACTTCAAAAGGGGCGACGTCGGCGGCGATTTCCTGCAAAATGTCATCAAGATACCGCGCTGTATCAAACTGAGCGGTGTAGGCGGCCAGGTCTTGGGTCAATCGCGTGCTGCGCAGGTTTTGCCACCACGTGCTGCGCAGCCAGCTTGCGCGTCCTCGTGTGGAAAAGAAAAAGGTCAAATCTACGTCTGGCCCGAATTGTTTGACCGCAGCATCCGAAATCGCCTTCATCACCAAGCCCGAACTGTCGTAGCATTCCAGCCCATGGCGGCCCGGCATATGCCCCGACAGATCTTCCGAAGACATCAGGATCGGGCGCGGATCGGTTTGGTCCAGCGTCGAGAAAAACGCGGCGGTTGCTTTCGAGACCTTGCGCAGTGTTTTTTCTGTCGGTTCGATCGAGAAATTGCGCGCGGTGACGGTGAGATCTTGAAAGTCGTCTTTCAGGAACACGCGGATGTGGGGCGACAAGTGCTCTGCATTTGCGCGTAACATGGCTTGAACGCTTGTCGTGCCCGTTTTGTGGAACCCGGCATGAATGACGATTTTGGTGGTCATGAAAACAGGCCTTCGGGCGGGTCTGCCACGATCTTTCCTTGCGTGATGTCAACTGTCGGAACGACGGCCTTGGTAAACGGCATCAACACTGTTTGTTTTTGTCCGGGCGCACGCAGTTCCAACAGGTCGTCAGACCCGTTGTTGTGGATCGCGACCACCTTGCCCAAAACCGTGCCGCCTGTATCAGTCACCTCAAGACCGATGAGGTCGGTGTGATAAAATTCATCATCGGGCAAAGATGGCAGCCGGTCGCGCGGCGCGAAAAGCTGTGTTCCGCGCAAAGCGTCTGCCGCCTCCTTCGTGGTGACGCCGGAGAGCCGGGCGGCGAGGCCATTTTTGATCTGGCGCGTGATTTTGACGTCAAAGCGTTTGGAACCGTCTTGCGTTTCCAATGGTGTGTAGAGCGCAATGTCGCCGGGGACGGCGGTAAAGCTTTTCAGGCGCACTTCGCCACGCACGCCGAATGCCCCGGCAATCGCCCCTACACAGACCTTATCGCTCAACGCTTTGCGCCTCCGGTTTCATCTATCGGTTTGGATAGACCAGAGCGGTGGTCAGACGCAATTCCGGTAATTGCCGCGACTAGCCGCCGATACTGAACACGCGGGTCACGCCAAAGCGAATGCCCCATTGTTTGTCAGAGCCTTGTTCGACGATGGGGCTGTCAGCGGCGTCATCTGTGAACTTGTCCCAAGTCACGGCACCCTCAAGCCCCCAGACATCATTGATCTGGTAGCGTGCGCCAAATTCGACACCGGCGGAGATCATCCCGCCATCGGGGTCATAAGCGGGCAAGGCCGCACTTGCTTCGGCGGCGGTGACGCCGAAATAGGTGTCAGCATAAATGTCATCGCCGAACAGCAGACGCGGGCCAACGGACAGGCGCAAGCGGTCGGTTGGTTTGACGATGGCGTCAGCGCCAATTTCGCCAACCCACCCCTCGTGACCGCCGAAACCGCGACGGAGTTCGCCGAATGCGAGAAAGTTTTCGGTGCCGTACCGGGCGGATAGGCCCAGCTCGATCGCCGCATCGACATCTTCAAGCCCGGCCAACTCGTCAAAATCGTCGGCATTGCGTTCTTCGATAAAGCGGAAAGAGCCGCCTATCCCAAAGCCAAGCTGTTCGCCCCATGGATCAGGGTTGCCGAAGCTGCGTCCATTACGGAATGTGAGCGAGTTGAATTTGAAGCCAAAGTCAGGGCCAACTTCGTAGTCGTCCGATCCGAAATACCCGGGCTCATAAGACGCGCCGCCGCGAAGGGTGAATACCAATTGCGGTGATTTTGCAATCGGAAGCGGCGCGATCACATTGGGCGTATCTGTTGTAGTCTCGAGACCTGAGGCAAAGGCAGGCGAAAAACTCGCAAGACTAAGACTGGTGACTACAGCGATACGCGCAAACATGACCGACATTCCTCTGGTTGGCGGGACATGTCGCTGAGATGTGGTGGCGGTGGCGCGCGGTCAAGGCTGCCACGGGTGGAGACGGATAAAAAGCCGCTGAACGGCGATATCGTCTTACTTGTGTGGCATTATCTCTGCACTGTCAGGCAGAGAGGTGCGGATGGCCTGGTGGGCTGGCCATCCGCGAAAGGCTGGCAGAAATTATTCTGCGGCTGCCTCTTCTTCGGCAGGGGCGTCTGCCGCCTCTGCTGCTTTTGCTGCTTTCGCATCCGCGCGTTCCTGAGCTGCTTTGCCAGGTACGGCTTTCTTTGGGTTGTTGCGGGTTTTCTTTTCGATCACGCCAGCAGCTTCAAGGAAGCGCGACACGCGGTCGGTGACCTGTGCGCCTTCTCCCATCCAGTACTGGATGCGCTCTACGTCCATTTTCACGCGATCTTCGCTGTCTTTTGGCAGGAGCGGATTATAGGTGCCCAGCTTTTCGATAAAGCGACCATCGCGCGGCATGCGGCTGTCTGCAGCCACGATGCGGTAGAAGGGGCGCTTTTTCGAACCGCCGCGGGAAAGACGAATTTTGATAGCCATTTGGTAGTCTCCTAGGTGTTTGGTGTGACGGGCAGTGCCGTCAAGATTGCTTTTGTTTGTGGTGTTGGATGACTTCCTGAATGATGAAATTCAGGAATTTCTTGGCGAACTCAGGGTCTAGATCAGCCTGAGCCGCAAGCTCTTCGAGCCGCGCGATTTGTTTGCTTTCGCGTGCGGGGTCTGAGGGCGGGAGCGCGTGTTGGGCTTTAAGCTCACCCACGGCTTGTGTGTGTTTGAACCGTTCGGCCAATGTGAACACGAGGATCGCGTCAAGCCGGTCAATGCTTTCGCGGTGGCCTTTTAGGATTTCTGCCGCGCGGGCCACGGGATCGGTTGTCATATCAGTCAATGGCCCAGCCTTTCGGTTTGAACAGGGGGTCTTGGTAATGTGCGATTTCCATATCGATGCCATGCGCAAGCTGCGTACCGCGCAGGGCGTCAGGGCTGGGGTGGCGGTACACCACGTCTGAACCGTCGACTGTTGGTGCCTCGTGGTCTTTTTTGGCGCCGAGCCGCTCGGCCAGCCGAATGCTGTCGAGGTTCTTGGGGTCGAGGTAGCTGACAGCGGTTTCCCAGCCCAGCTGATTGTAAAAGTACTGCCGCACGCAATTTGCGGCTTCGAGCGCATAGCCCTTGCCCGACTGGTCCGGCCAGATGATCCAGGCAATCTCGCGTTCCGGCCATTTGGCGGGAGACCACCCACCGGCCATGCCGACCGTTTCGTCGGTATCGCGCAGGTGCACCATCCACATGCCAAAGCCGCGGATTTCCCAATGGCCAATCTCGGCCGCATAGAGCATCCACGCCTCGTAAGCGTTCAGCGGACCACCCATGAAACGGCTGCGATACGAGGCGAAGGTCGCTTTGAAGTCAGGATAGTCTTCGGCTTTCGGGCTGCGGAGTTGCAGGCGTTTAGTTTCGAGAACCGGGATGTCGCGATGACCCATGTCAGTGCACCCCGCTCTTGGGTTGGCGGTACACGAGGGTCGGCGTGCCGGGTTTCGGTTTCGTCGCTGTTTCGTCCAATTGCGCGCCGAGCTTCTGCGCCAGAGCGATGGATCGGGTGTTTTCGGGCGCGATGTAGTGGACAATGTTTGTCCAGCCGAGCCGATCCCGCACGTCTTGCAGCGCTTTCTGCGCTGCCTCGTATGCGTAGCCGTGGCCTTCTGCTCCGTCGAACAGAACCCAACCCACTTCGGTCTCGGGCCAACCCTCCGGATAGAAGGGGCCGACCATGCCCATTGCGGTATCATCGCCCTTACGGGTGACGGCCCAAAGCCCGTATCCGCGCACCTGCCAATGGCCCAGCATCGCCGTAAACGCGCGCCAAGCGTTAAAACGTTCGACATTGCCGCCCGCATATTGCGACCGTTCCGACATGTAAAAGTCGATGGCAGCGGGTGCATCTTTGGCTGCTGGCGGGCGCAGCACCAGGCGGTCTGTTTCAAGGCGCAGTTCGGTCATGCCAACGCCTCCGGCCCCGGGTGGCGGTAGAGCATGTCTTCGCCCATGTTCGGGTTGTCATAGGTGCGCTCGTACGACGCGCCCAGACGTTCGGCGAGGCGGATCGAGCGCGTGTTGCCCGGCACGATGTTCGATGTGAGTGTGGTGAAGCCAAGCTCTTGATATGCCCACTGGCGCACGCGCGAGGCTGCCTCAAAAGCGATGCCTTTGCCTTCGAACCCTTCAAAGACGACCCAGCCCACTTCTGGTTCTGGCCAGCCTTCGGGGTTCCAGACGCCGCTGATGCCGGCCGGTTTGCCCGTCGCTTTTTCCTCGATGGTGAAATAGCCGTAGCCGTGGATGTGCCAGTGGCCGACATTCATCGCGAACCAGCGCCATGCGTCGGGGCGATTTGGGATCGTGCCAAAACCTTCGGCACGGGTTTCGTCCATGAGAAAGGCGATTACGGCTTCCGCATCGCGCGTTTCCGGCGACCGAAGGATCAGGCGTTCGGTTTCCAGCGTCGGGGCGTTGGTGAGTGTCATGGCAAAGCCTTTTCGAAATGGCTTGCGACGCGGTTGAACAATCGCGTTCGAAGCGCCTTCGAAGGCGCTAGCATGTGGCGCATCGGTGTCATGCATATGCCTCCGGCCCGCCATCAGTGTCCGGCAAATGCCGGTAGACGATGGTTTCTTCGAGCGTTTCACCGTCTGGGCGTTGTGCGTTTGGATCGTGTTCCGCGCCCAGGCGTTCGGCCAAGGCAATCGAGCGTGCGTTCTTCGGGTGGATGTAGCTCACGAGGGCTTCAAAACCTTGATCCCACGCCCAGGCAAGCGCGGCACTGGCAGCCTCAAACGCGTAGCCTTTGCCTTCGGCTTCTTCGAACATCGTCCAGCCGATTTCACGTTCCGGGAAGTGCGGCGGCTGTGTGATGGCAACCTGTCCGACAAATGCGCCGTCGGCGGTATCAATCGCCCATGCGCCATGGCCCATCCAATCCCACGACACCACCTCGGAAGAGAGGCCATAGAACATATGCGTGCGATGCTTCGGTGCCCCGACAAATTCCGCGCGGGGTGTCTGATAGAATGCCCAAAAGGCATCCATGTCATCCATCCGGTGCGGACGCAGGCGCAATCGCTGCGTATTTATGACGGGGGCGTCGCGCATTTATTTTTTCTTGCCAAATCCGCTGAGGCCCGGAGGCAAGCCACCCATGCCGCCACCCAAACCGGGCAGGCCACCTTTGCCGCCCATGGCCTTTGCTGCCTGTTCCAGCGCTTTGGGGTCCATGTTGCCCATCATTTCCTCGGGAGAGGGGCCGCCCTTGCCGAACATGCCTTTCATGGCCTGTTTCAGCATGCCGCCTTTGCCCATCTTGCCCATCTTCTTCATCATGTCCGACATCTGACGCTGCATCTTGAGCAGCTTGTTGAGGTCGGACACTTCCATGCCGGCACCCGCCGCGATCCGCTTTTTGCGGCTGGCCTGAAGGATCTGCGGGTTGGCGCGTTCGCGTTTGGTCATGGAGTTGATCAGCGCCACCTGCTGGCGCAGCATCCGGTCGTCGATGCCGGCACCATCCATTTGCTTTTGCATCTTCTGCGCGCCGGGCATCATGGCAAGCATGCCTTCCATACCACCCATCTTCATCATCTGGTCGAGCTGCATCTTAAGGTCGTTCATGTTGAACTGACCTTTCTGGAAGCGCTTCATCATGCGCTCGGCCTGTTCGACCTCCAGCGTTTCCTGCGCCTTTTCCACAAGCGCCACGATGTCGCCCATTCCAAGGATGCGGCCCGCGATGCGTTCCGGTTCGAACGTCTCAAGCTGGTCCATCTTTTCGCCGAGGCCGACAAAGCGGATGGGTTTGCCTGTAACTGCGCGCATGGAAAGGGCGGCACCACCGCGCCCATCGCCGTCCATACGTGTGAGAACGACACCTGTGATGCCGATGCGTTCGTCAAAGTTTTCTGCCGTGTGCACGGCGTCTTGCCCTGTCAGGCCGTCGACCACCAGCAGTGTTTCGCGCGGGTTTGCGACATCGCGCACCGCCTCGACCTGGGCCATCAGCTCTTCGTCAATCGACAGGCGGCCGGCGGTGTCGAGCATGTAGACGTCATACCCGCCCAGCGACGCCTGGGTTTTCGCGCGTTTTGCGATGGCGACCGGGTCTTCGCCTTTGACGATGGGCAGCGTGTCGACGCCGATCTGAACGCCGAGGATCGCCAGTTGCTCCATCGCGGCGGGGCGGTTCACGTCGAGCGATGCCATCAACACCTTTTTGCCGTCGCGTTCGCGCAGGCGTTTGGCGATCTTGGCGGTTGTGGTGGTCTTACCGCCGCCTTGCAGACCGACCATCAGGATCGGGGCGGGCGGATTGTCGATTTTAAGCGTGCCGGGGTCGGCGTCGCCGGTCAGAACATGTTTCAGTTCGTCGTGGACGATTTTGACAACCTGTTGGCCGGGTGTGACGGATTTGGTGACGGCTTGTCCGGTGGCTTTTGTTTGCACTGCTTTGACGAAATCGCGCGCAACTGGAAGCGAGACATCAGCTTCCAAAAGGGCGACGCGCACTTCGCGGAGGGCGGTTTTGACATCATCCTCTGACAACGCGCCCTGTTTGGTGAGCCGGTCAAAGACGCCGCCGAGGCGTTCGGACAGATTTTCAAACATGGGCTTTCGCCTCCTTTGCCGCTGGGTTTGGACCTGATGTAAGGACCAGCAGCGCATATACCAAACGTGTCGCCCCAGATGGGGCGCGAGCAAACAGTTTTGCCCCCACGGGCGTAACACGCTGGTGGGGGGCGATCCCGGGACAAACCCAAGGGACCGGAAAGTCAGACTTCCCGGAGTTGTGTGGCGTTTAGTTGAGGAGTGTGACCGGAGTCAAGCGTTGCAGCCGGTTGCTACGTCGAAAGCCAGCGGTTTACGATATCAACAGTGTCCTGAAAGCGGCCCATATTTGTGTAGAGGTTGCGTAAGGGGCGAATTTGACCATTCACGACGATGGCAGGCCGGAACACCCGTGTTGCGCCGTTGCTGCCTGATCGCCTTTGTTCGGTTTCGTCCAACGTCGCTTTTTCGACTTCGCTGAGAGCAATTGTCTCTGATGCGTAACTCGTGAGGGTCCTCTGGCGGAGCACCACTGTGCCTGCGACACGATCAAAGATCGCCTGATCGCGACGGACAAAACCTTTGAAGAGCAACGTTCCAACGATCAGGAAAGGTATGGCAAACAGGCCTTCTGGGTGTCCGTTGAACGGCAAAAACGCGATGCAAAAGGTCGAAACGAGTATGACGGTGCCAAACAGAACGCCAAACAGCCAGGGCGTATGATCGAGGATCAGTTGGTCTTTAGTGTGGCGTGTGATTTTCATAGGACGCAAGCGTACTCGCGTCCCAATTCGTAAATCCAGTTCTTTGACGTTTAGGCGGCGAGTTTCTCCAGCGCCGCTTCAGCTTTTGCATGAGATGCATCCGCATCAACCATCAGTTGGTCGGCAGCAACAAACTGCACGTCCGTGATACCGACGAATCCAAGCACATGGCGCAGATAGCCGCTTGCGAAATCGATGTCGGATCCGACCTGCGTGCCACCCGACGCGATTGCGATGATCGCGCGCTTGCCTTCAAGCAGGCCTTTTGGCCCATTTTCCGTGTAATTGAACGTGATGCCGGCGCGGGCGATCAGGTCGATCCATGCTTTCAGCGTCGAAGGAATACCGAAATTGTAGATCGGTGTGCTGATCAAGAGCGTATCTGCGGCTTTAAGTTCGGAAATGAGCTGGTCCGACAGTGCGAGAACATTCTGATCGGCGTAGGACCGTTCTTCTTCGGGTGTCCAGTTGGCGGCGAGCCATACCTCGTCAATGGCCGGTAGGCCGGTCGCGAGGTCTCTGGTCACCACGGCGGTAGGGGCCAGCGTTTCAACAACACGGTCGGCGAGTTTCCGGCTCACCGAGTTTGTTTGGCGTGCTGACGCGTCAAGGCGTAGAATTGTCTGTGTCATATCACTATCTCCTTTGCGGCAGCATCGCCGCGATACACACAGAGATATCACTTGCATCAGCGCACAAAATACTGAGATATGCGCATACTATGTGATAATATGCACAGGAGCTTCGAATGGAACACTGGGATGAAGTGCGCACCGCGTTTCAGGTCGCGCGACAAGGGACGGTCAGTGGTGCAGCAGATGTTCTTGGTGTTCATCATGCAACGGTGATCCGTCACATTGATGCTCTGGAGTCGCGGTTGGGTGTGAAGCTGTTTCAGCGCCATGCGCGCGGCTACACGCCGACGGAGTCAGGCGAAGACCTCGCGCGTGTGGCGCAGACGACTGAAGATCAGCTTCAGCAATTGGTGGGCCGCATCAAGGGGCGCGGTGCCGATGTGAGTGGCGATTTGATCGTAACATCGATCATTGAACTTTCGGATTTCATTGTGCCTGTGCTGAATGATTTCAGAGAGTCTCATCCAGAAGTTATCATACGTTACCTGACAGGTGCCCGCGTGTTTCGGTTGGAATATGGAGAGGCACATGTCGCGATCCGCGCTGGCAGCCCGCCGGACGAGCCGGATAATGTGGTGCAGCCGTTGCTGCGTATGCCGATCGGGCTTTATGCCTCGAAAGCCTATATCGCGAAACATGGTCTGCCCAAAAATGATTCCGAATTGGCGGAACACACGTATGTCGGCAATGACGACCCGGAGGGGCGTGCGCCGTTTCAGAAATGGTTGCGTGCCAATGTGCCCTATGACCGCGTGGTGTTCCGAACGACAGACTCGGCCAGCATGGCGGCTGCTGTTCGCGAGGGGGCAGGCATGGGGTTCATGTTCAAGGTCCATGGCGATGCCGATGACGATCTGGTTGAGGTGATCCCGTCGTTGGAAGAGTGGGGGCCGCAGCTTTGGTTGGTGACCCACGTCGATCTGCACCGCACGGCCAAGGTGCAGGCGCTGGTGAAGCATCTGAAGGCAGCCGCCAAAGCGTTTGACGCGGCGGACACTTAACATGACCGACCCTCAGCGCGGGCATTTGGCCATGCTGACTTTCTCCGCCCTTGTGGCGGGGTCTTTCTCATTGGGATCGATGGCCGCGCCGCATATTGCGCCTGAAGTTTTAAACGCCGTACGCTTTCTGCTGGCTTCGGTGCTGATTTTTGCCGTGGTCATGGCGACCGGTGGCGTCAAGCGTAGCGATTTGGCGGCACCCTGGCGCTACGTTGTGCTTGCCGCGTTCTTCGTTACGTATTTCGTTTTGATGTTTGAGGGACTAAAAACCGGCGCGCCTGTCTCTATGGCCGCTGTGTTTACGCTGACACCTGTCATCGCCGCCGGGTTTGGTTGGATTTTGCTGCGCCAGATCCTGACCGCGCGCATGGCCTTGGCGCTCGCAGTTGGCGGTTTCGGGGCGCTTTGGGTGATTTTCCGCGCCGATTGGCAGGCGTTTCTTGCGTTCCAAATTGGGCGCGGCGAGGCGATTTATTTTGTGGGCTGTATCGCCCATGCGATTTACGCGCCTTTGGTGCCAAAGCTCAACCGCGGGGAGCGACCCGCTGTATTCACACTGGGCACGTTGATCGCCGGAACGATCCTTTTATTCGGGTTTGGTGCGCCAGGCCTTTTGGCGACGGAATGGGCGAGCCTGCCTAGTATTGTTTGGATCACCATCGCCTATGTCGGGGTGTTCGCAACGGCGGGTAGTTTCTTTTTGCTCCAATACGCCTCGCTGCGGCTGCCTTCAGCCAAAGTGATGGCCTATACGTATTTGACGCCAAGCTGGGTCATCTTGTGGGAGATCGCGCTGGGCCGGCCCTTGCCGCCGGGGCTGATATTTGTGGGTGTCGCCATGACGATTGCCGCGCTTTTGCTTTTGCTCAAGAACGACAGTCAGGTGCGGGGTGGCGTCGCGTCAGAAGGGTAGTCGCTCAAGCGTAAACCCTTCGGCTGCGAGCAACGCGGGAATACCGGTTTCACCGGACAAATGTGCCGCTCCAAATGCTGCGACCACGGTATCGTGCTCTTTCGCGGCGTCCAGCAGCACAGGCAGCCAAGCACGGTTTCGGTCAACCAGAAGCGTTTGCTCCATCGTTGCCATGATGTCTGCGGATTGGTCTGGATCAATCGGGCTGAACCGTTGTGCCAAAAGGGCTGAAACCGCCCAGCCCTCGGCGTGGTTTTCATCAAAGTAACTGGCAAGAAGTGTCGCAAACATGTCTTCGCCTGCGGAGGGATCGACGAGTGCGGACAGCATCATTTGCACCTGGACGTCTTGGGGCTGTGTCGCGAAGGAGGCAAAGATTGTCTCGGCATCCTCAAGCGCGCGGCGGGGCACGTCTGCGGCCATTGCAATTTCTTCGAGCCGCGCGTCCATGCCGCCGACGGATAAGTCTTGCGCTGTGGCGCAGGGTGGAATTGCGAGCAAGATGCTCACGTACCACGGTTGGAATCGCGCCGCCATGAAAGGCGGCAATCCGCGTGCCGAGAGCGCGTCGGACATCTTGTTCCAATCCTCCTCGCTCAGAAGCTCGGGTAAGCTCGCATCCGGCAGCAAAAGAAGGCTGGTGTCGGACGACAGGCGGGTTTGAAGCGCCTTTTCGTCTTCGTCGGTCATTTCCAGCAGCAGCAGATCCGCGTTTTCGACAATTGGCGCCAAAAGCTGGACATGCGGTTCAAGCCGGGGGTCTGCCAAGTGCATCGTGCCGATCAAATGAATAGTGCTGTCCCCGCGCGTCGCGCGCCAATGGTTGCCGGTTGTGTAGGGCTGTCCGTTCAGTTCCGCTGCGAGTGCCGCTTGCTCTTCGGTGTTGAGAAGGGCGCGCAGATCGTTACCCGCGCAAGCGGCCCAGACGGGTTGGGCAAAGGTCAGAAATGAAAGGGCCAGAAACCGAAACATGCACCACTCCCTTGGTCATGACCACCTATAGCTATGCGCGGCCCTTGCCAGCAGCAAGTGAGTTGCGCATTCATGAATTATGGAGCGTGAAGCAGACCTCTATCCCCCCGTGAAAGCTTTTCTGGAGCGGCAGGGTTATATCGTGAAAGGCGAGGTTGGTGCCGCCGATCTTGTGGCCGTTCGGGGCGACGACGAGCCGGTGATCGTTGAGCTTAAGCTAAAGATGAACCTGACGCTGATCCATCAGGCGATAGCGCGTCTGACGGTGACCGATCTGGTCTACATCGCGGTGCCGAAGCCAAAGGGCAATCGCGCCCGCCGGTCCTTGTTGGAAAACACCCGTTTGTGTCGGCGTCTTGGGCTGGGGTTTTTGACCGTTCGCAAGGATGGCACGGTTGAGGCGCAGTGTGACCCGGGGCCGTATGCGCCGCGCAAGAACGCGCAAAAACGGGCCAAGCTGTTACGCGAATTTGACCGTTTGCAAGGTGATCCGAATGATGGTGGTGCGACCCGCCATGGGATCGTCACGGCCTACCGGCAAGACGCGTTGCGCTGTGCGATGTATTTGGCCGAGGCGGGGGCCGACAAAGGCTCAATCATTGCCAAAGCAACAGGGGTAGAAAACGCCACGCGGCTAATGCGCGACAACCACTATGGTTGGTTCGCAAAGGTCGAAAAGGGTGTTTATGCCCTGACGCCCGAAGGGCGGCAGGGCCTCGTTGATTGGGGTGACAGCTTTGGATGATTATTCGACCGTGACAGCCTCTTCTGCAAGGATGGTGCGATCAAGCCGCATGAAATAGCGGATTTTGTATGGTCCGGGCTGATCAGGCACTTTGATCTTGGCCGGGTTGCCGTCGCGGGTATAAGCGTAGCTTTCCCATTGCTTGCCGCCGGATGCCGACGCGAGGCCCATGGCGATATAGTCGTCCTTGTAGTCCGGCCCTGTCCAACCAACCTCAATCGTGGAGCCGGGTGCCGCCGTTGTCGGTACGATCAGCGATGCCTCGGGCATGGTCACGGTCAAGGGTGCCTCGACGAGCCGCGTTCTGTCCTGGCGTATGAAATAGGTGACGAGGTATTCGCCAGGTGTTGAGGGCACGACAACCTGGGCCGGATTGCCGTCCCGGGTGTAGGTCCAGCGTTCCCATTGCTTGCCACCCGTTGCGTCAACGCGCCCGATGCCGATGTAATCGTCTTTGTAGTCGGGGCCGGTCCATTCGACTGAAATTGTTGAGCCTGCAATGGCCTGTTCAGGCGCGGTGATCGTTCCTGTGGGCGCATCCAGTACGATGGGCACGCTGACCAGCGGCGTACGATCCTGACGTTGGAAATAAGTGATCAGATACTCACCCGGCTCTGCCGGCATCAAAAGCTGCGTTGGGCTACCCTCGCGTGTGTAGACCCAGTTTTGCCATTGATTGCCGCCGGTCGCATCCACCCGCCCGATACCAATATAGTCATCTTTGTAATCCGGGCCGGTCCACTCCACGGCGATGGTTTCGCCTGCAATCGCGCGCGCCGGCGCTGTGACGCTGGTCTCAAGCGGTTTGAGCGTGATGGGCACACTGACCAGTGGCGTTCTGTCTTGCCTTTGGAAGTAGGTGATCAAGTAGTCACCGGGTTCGGCGGGCATGAGCAACTCCACTGGATTGCCATCGCGCGTGTAGGTCCAGTTTTCCCATTGCGCACCGCCGGTGGCATCAACACGGCCGATGCCGATGTAATCATCCTTGTAGTCCGGCCCGGACCAGCCAACCTCAATGCTGCTGCCTGCCGACGCCTCGCTTGGCGCGATGATCTGTGCAGTAACCTCGGTCGCTTTGAAGGCGATTTTTGCAACCGGAGTGCGGTCTTGCCGCATGAAGTAGGTGATTTCATAGTCGCCCGGCGTTTCCGGAACTGTCAAAGTCGCAGGCGATCCGTCGCGGGTGTAGACCCAGTTTTCCCACTGCGCGCTGCCGTCGCTGCCGACCATACCGATGCCGATGTAATCGTCTTTATAGTCTGGTCCGGTCCATGTGACGGCGATTTC
>CAZCOX010000024.1:2252-4662 GCA_964500115.1 uncultured Rhodobacterales bacterium | reverse complement strand
ACAAGCGTCTCGGTTCCTTCGATCACGGCTGTCAGTGTGGTCTGTACGAGGGCCGGTTCTGGTTCTGGTTCAGGCTCCACAACGGCGACTTGCGTCAGCGCTTCTGTCAGTTGGTCCGCTGTGTCGGCAGTCAAAAACTGACCGCCTGTTTCGTCTGCGATACATTGCATTTGGGCCAAAGCTTCGGCGTCCGAGCCGACATCAAACCCGATCACATGGGCGGTGAAATCTATCCCGGCTTCTTCGAGCAGGCGCGCGGCCGCGCATGGATCGGGATTGCAGGTTTCCACGCCATCGCTCACCAATATGACGGTGGCTTTTTCCTCGGTGTAGCGCAGAGCTTGGGCTGCTGCGATGACGGCATCGGTCATCGGCGTTTTGCCCAGCGGTTTGATGGCATTCACCGCATCGGCGATCTGGCTGGCCGTGCCCGGGGCAGGGGCCACAACGGTTTCGATATCCGTGCATTCCCCGCGTTCGCGGTGGCCGTAGACCGTCAGGCCAAGCCCTTGTTCTGCTGGGAAGTCGTCAAGCAATGCACCGACAACATCCTGTGCAATCGTGATCTTTGCAGTTCCGTCGACCTGGCCCCACATGGAGCCGGAGCCGTCCATCACCAAAACCGTATTTCGTTGATCCTGCGCTGCGGCAAGTGTCGCAGCAAAGGTCAATGACGCAGCCAGCGCAATTCGCATCGTTTCGTCCTCAAAAAAGTGTGTTCAATACCACGAGGAAACCATGCCGGGACGGCCCTGCACACCCCCAGATTGCAGGGCAGGCAAAAAATTGAAGTGGCGGCGAGAAACCTGACTTGCACAATTCTTGTGCAAGCTGCACAGTTTTGAGCAATAAAGCTGCGCGTTCTTTTCTGAGCATGGCCAACCGGCGCTGACACGTTTTGTTTCGCAGATGGGTCTTTCAGGGTGACGCCGATAAAACTGGGGAGACCTTAATGTTGAAAAACACGTTCGCGGCATTCGCCGCATCTCTAAGCATGGCCGGGGCTGCGTTTGCGCAGACCGATGTGCCATTTGCACTGGACTGGAAATTTGAGGGCCCGTCCGCCCCGTATTTCGCAGCCATCGATAATGGCCACTTTGAAGCCGCTGACCTTTCGGTCGAAATCTCGGCTGGTCAGGGGTCACTCGATGCCATTCCAAAGGTGGCAACCGGTGCGTTCCCCGTTGGATTCGCTGACATCAATTCCTTGATAAAGTTCCTCGATCAAAACCCCGGCGCGCCTGTCACCGCCGTCATGATGGTTTACGACAAGCCGCCTTTCGCCATCGTTGGTCGGAAGTCGCTTGGTGTCGAAGCCCCGAAAGACCTTGAGGGTCGTATCCTCGGCGCGCCGCCCCCCGACGGGGCCTGGGCGCAGTTCCCGGCATTTGCCATCGCCAATGACCTGGATGTCGATGCGATCACGGTCGAGCCTGTTGGCTTCCCAACGCGCGAGCCGATGCTTGCTGAGGGCAATGTTGCCGCGGTCACAGGCTTTTCATTCTCGTCCTACCTGAACCTTGTTCGTTTGGGTGTTCCGGAAGACGACATTTCGACCATCCTGATGGCGGATTACGGTCTGGCGCTTTATGGAAATGCGGTGATCGCGAACACCGAATATGCGGCGGCTAACCCCGACGTGATCAAGGGATTCCTCGGTGCCATTGCGGCGGGTTGGAAAGACGCGATTGCTGATCCAGCGTCGGCGATTGAAAGCCTGATCGAGCGCAACCCGGCGGCAGATGCAGCCCTCGAAGAGCGCCGCTTGCAGCTGGCAATCGATGCCAACGTTGCCACGGAATACGCGATGGCAAATGGCATGGGTGGCATTGATGCCGACCGTATGACCAAGGCGATTGAGCAGCTGGGCCAGACCTACGAGTTCCAGAACACACCCGATGCGAGCCTCTATTTCACGGATGCATACCTGCCGGACGCCTCGGCGCGGATGTTGAAGTAAACGCTATCGTGTCATCCGGCGGCGCTGTCGGGTGACACATCAAAAGGCAGTTGCCATGACTGAAAACCTCATCGAAATCAAAAACGTGCGGCACACCTTCCAGACCAAGGATGGGCCGTTGCCTGTGCTGGATGGGTTGGAGGTTGCCATTCCCGAAGGTGGATTCGCGGCTGTTGTCGGCCCGTCTGGTTGCGGGAAATCCACGCTGACGCGGTTGGTGGCTGGGCTGATGAAGCCGGATCATGGTGAGGTTTGGTTGCATGGCGAGTTGGTCAAAGGTCCGAAATCGACCGTGGGTATGGCGTTTCAGAACCCTGTTCTGCTGGAGTGGCGCACAATTTTGCAGAACGTGATGCTGCCGCTTGAGATTGTGCCGAACAAGATGTCGAGCCGTGAGAAGGAGGATCGCGCGCGGTCGCTTCTGGCTTTGGTTGGCTTGGAAGGGTTCGA
>CAZCOX010000024.1:644-2152 GCA_964500115.1 uncultured Rhodobacterales bacterium | reverse complement strand
TTCGTTGGGGATCACAACTTCAACACGATCCTGATCGCGTTTATGATCTCGTTCTTTCCGATTGCTGTGTCCGTATCGATTGGCCTGAGCACTCTGGAGCCGGAGTATCGGGATATCCTGCGGTCCTTGGGGGCGTCGAATATTACGATTTTCCGCAAGATCGCGCTCCCCAAAACGCTGCCAGAGTTTTTCGGCGCACTGAAGGTGGCCGTCACATTGGCCTTTATCGGGACAAACCTGATGGAGATTATCTCGCCCCATGGGCGCGGTCTTGGCGCGCTGTTTGATTCCGGGAAAACGAATTCAGATTATCCGCTGATGTTCGCAGTTCTTATCGCGCTCGCGCTGATGGGTATCCTTTTGTACTACGTGGTGGTCGCGCTTGAGAAGGTTTTTGCGGGCTGGGCCGAACGCCAGCCCTGATAGGTTTAGTACTCGTGACGCACAGCAATGCCGTGTTCGACGCGAATGCGGTTTTCTGTGACTGAATTGATATTGGCCACCGCGTATTGACCAAGCCCGACGGTGAATTCTTCTTCCTCGTCATACGAGTTCTTTTTGGTGCCTTCAGCATTGTGCATGGCATGTACCAGTTCGTGCGCGAGGCCGATGAAAGGCGGGCGTGATCCTTTGCCTGGTACGGACCAAATATTGGGGTTCCAGTAAACCGCTGATGGCGTTCCGCCGCCGCCCATTGCGTGCAGCTCATTTACCGCGACAGCGCGGTTTCCGCCTTCGGCACCAGGATTGTTTATGTCGGCGGGTGCGGTGTTGGGGCGCAGGATTTTGACAACACCATTCCAAGCGCCAAACGGCTGGCCCGCGTTGATCCGTTGCAGAAGCATCTGGCCACCTGGCTGCGCATCGATGTTATCCAAAGCTTCGCGCGTACTGAGCAGGTAGGTGGATGCGCCACCCGGGTCATCAATCCGAATATTTGGATAAGTCGCATTGTAGCTTTGCAAAGCCATGGAAGCTCCTGTTGTGGATGGTGGAAAATTAGACGATGGGATAACGAATTGCCGGAATTACATTAACCTAAGGTCAATTGTTTGCAACGAATGATGAATCGCGTGATGCGTGTCGATTGCGTTGCAAACAGATCTGCCCATTTTTTTCCCTAACCACGGTTGACTCGAAGATCTCTCATCCATAGCTATGCGCCGTTAGCACTCGAAGGAGATGAGTGCTAATGATCCCGGCGGGAGCGCGGGATCATCGTAGAAACTTTGAGCAAGGAGACTCGAAGATGGCATTTAAACCGCTTCATGACCGCGTGCTGGTCCGTCGTGTTGAAAGCGACGAAAAAACTGCTGGTGGCCTGATCATTCCAGATAGCGCCAAAGAAAAGCCTGCAGAAGGCGTGGTCGTCGCGTGTGGCGAAGGTGCACGCAAGGATAGTGGCGAGCTGATCGAGATGGCTGTTGCAGCAGGCGACAAGATCTTGTTCGGCAAATGGTCGGGCACAGAAGTGACGATCGATGGCGAAGAACTCCTCATCATGAAGG
>CAZCOX010000024.1:0-629 GCA_964500115.1 uncultured Rhodobacterales bacterium | reverse complement strand
CGGACATCCTCGGCATCATCACAGACGCAGCAGCAGCGAAAGCCGCCTGAACGCCTGTCGTGATCGACAATAACCTCTGACTAGATAGTGGAGATAAACGATGTCTGCTAAAGACGTAAAATTTGATACAGACGCGCGTTCGCGCATGCTGAAAGGCGTCAACATTCTTGCTGATGCTGTAAAAGTGACCCTCGGTCCCAAAGGCCGCAACGTGGTTCTCGACAAATCCTTCGGTGCCCCACGCATCACCAAAGACGGTGTGTCCGTCGCCAAGGAAATCGAACTGGAAGACAAGTTCGAAAACATGGGCGCGCAGATGGTCAAAGAAGTGGCCCAGCGCACCAATGACGAAGCCGGTGACGGCACAACAACAGCAACCGTTCTGGCCCAGGCCATCGTACGCGAAGGCATGAAGTCCGTTGCTGCCGGCATGAACCCAATGGATCTCAAGCGCGGCATCGACCTCGCGACGTCCAAAGTGGTTGAGGCCATCAAATCCGCCGCACGCGAAGTCAAAGACTCCGACGAAGTCGCGCAGGTTGGTACAATCTCTGCAAACGGCGAAGCGGAAATCGGGTCACAGATCGCAGACGCGATGCAGTAAGTCGGCAACGAAGGCGTTATCACTG
>CAZCOX010000023.1:16998-20714 GCA_964500115.1 uncultured Rhodobacterales bacterium | reverse complement strand
CGCGTCACGCCGGGGCATGTGCATGAATATCTTTTGCTGGGCAAGCATGGCGGACCTGGCGGTTCGTTCCAGTCAGCCCGCATTCGGATCGAAGCCGCCGAAGCCGGCACGCTGCCCCGCTACCAACATGAAGGGCATGCCTTTATCTACGTTATTTCGGGGACGGCCACGTATCAATGCGGGTCCGAGCCATTTGATCTGGCACCCGGCGACACGCTGAGCTTTGACACAAAGCTTGCCCACGGGTTTACCGAGATCACCAGCGATCATGTCGAGTTTATTACAGTTTCTGCGCGTCCCAATTGATTGTTCCGGGCGGATGCGCTCTGCATAGTGCGACGAAGGATGGCCGCTGATGAAAATCACATTTCGCCAAGTAGATGCATTCCGGTCTGTCGTTTCCGCTGGAACGGTTACCGATGCTGCGTCGCTGCTTGGTGTGTCGCAACCCGCCGTCAGCCGGTTGATCTCTGACCTGGAGCAGGAAGTCGGATTTGACCTTTTTCGGCGCGAAGGGCGAACATTGGTCCCCACCGAAGAAGGCCGCATGTTGCTGCAGGAAATCCGTCAGGCGGTGGCGGGTATGGAGCACATTAAAGACGCGGCCACTGCTATTGCCAGTTTCGGCCATACTGCGCTTCAGCTTGTCACATCACCCAGCTTTGCGAACGGTCTGGCGCCGGATTTGATTGCGGGATTTGCGCAAAAGCGCCCGCAGATGATGATGCGGATGGAGATCGAAGCCAATGACGACACGGTTGAATGGCTGGTGTCGCAAAGCCATGATTTCGGCTTATCGTCCAGCATTCCCAATAATCCAGCTTTGGAGCATGTAACTTTGGAACAAGGACATGTGTCCTGTGTTCTGCCTAGGGGCCATCCCCTTTCAGATCGCCCGGTTCTGCGACCTGCTGATCTAAGGGATGAATGCTTCGTGAGCTATGTCTCCGGTTCCCGATTTCGGCATGCCATTGACGAAGAATTCCTAAAGGCAAAGGTCGCGCGCGTGCTTCGGTTTGAGACCCGAACAACCGGCGCGATCTGCCAATTGGTTTCGCGCGGGTTGGGCGTATCCGTTGTTGCAGCGACCAAAGCGCAATTGGCAGAGTCGGGGTGTGTCGTCATCCCGTTTGATGCCCCGTTGGATTTTCAAGCCGTACTGATCTGGCCGCGCCATCGGCAGTTGACGGCGCCTGCTGTGGAGTTTTTGGAGATGGCAAAGGGTTGGGTCTAAGACCTCTCCGACTTCTTCTCGAGCCGCGCGAACAGCCGGCTGAGACCAAAGCACACGACGAAGTAAAATGCCGCAGTGGTGATCCATGCCTCAAAGATCATGCGGGACGAGGCGACCAATTCAACGGTTTTGTAAGTCAGTTCCTGAACCGAGATCAGCGAGATGATCGAACTATCTTTGATCAGTGTGATGAATTGGTTGGCCAGCGGCGGCAAAACTTTCTTCATCGCTTGGGGCAGAACAATGTACCGCATTTCTTGAAAGCGGTTCATGCCGATGGATCGTGCCGCTTCACGCTGTCCTTTGGGCACGGATTGAATGCCTGCTCGGACAATCTCGCCCACAAAGGCGCTTTCAAACAGAGCGAGAACAATCACACCGGAGATGAGTGAGGGGAACCGGCGCATGTCACCAAAGAAGAATTCCCAAAGCCAGATGTCGTCTTGCCGGGCAATGTTGCGGGACCAGCGCGCGAGGTCCAACGCATCGATCAGTTGTTGGGACAAAAAGAAAAAGAAGATGAAAACCACCACAACGGGCGGGATGTTGCGCAGAAACTCAAGATAGGTGCGCGCAAGCATACGAACGGTCAGATTTGCAGAGCAGCGCGCAACACCCAGAATGGTGCCCAAGATCAGTGCCAGAATACTGGCGTAGATGCTGATCCTGATGGTTGCCACCAAGCCTTGCAGCAGCAGGTTTGCGAAATATTCTTCGCGCCCGGAATGCCAGCCTACGATGTATCCGGGGATCAGCTCCCACCGCCATTTGTAGTTCAGGGTGCCTTCGATCGAATACCAAATGTACCCAAAAAACGCGATCAACACAGCGGCGATCACATAATCAGGCCATTTCATTTTTCTGACGAAGTCGCGCAACCTGGGAATTCCTGGGCAGGGTCGGGGGCAGCGAACCGCCCCCGATTGAAGGAGTTACTGAGCGACCTGGTCGGCCCACTCTTCGGTGGCGAACCAGTAGTTGTGACGCTCTTCCAGCCATCCAGACCGCCAGTGCTGCGCAATCCAGTTGTTGAAGTAGTTCATCGCATCCGGGTCACCTTTGCGCACGGCAAAGCCTTCGCCGCGTGGATCAAACAGATCGCTATCCATGACGTACAGCGTTTCGGGGTTACGGCCTGCTTCGCGGTTAGGTGTTGGCTGCGATGCCATAGTGGCGTGCGCGTTGCCGTTCAGTACTTCCTGCGCCGAAGCGCCGTCCTCATCAAACAGCAGCAGATTGGCTTCCGGGAAGTTGTCGGCGATCACAACCGCAGGTGTGGCACCGCGACGTGCAGTAAATGTCACGTCAGGCGAATTCAGGTCCTCGACCGTCATACCCGCTGTCAGTTCTTTGTTGGCCAGGATTGCGAGGCCCGAGTATGCGTACGGTTGTGTAAAGTTAATGGTCAGGTTGCGCTGTGCGGTGACAGACATGCCCGAGATGATGACATCGAAATTGCCGGACACAAGCGCCGGAATGATACCGTCCCAAGCGGTTGGGACAAACTCAACCTCGACGCCCATATCTTCGGCGAGCTTGCGACCGACGTCGAGTTCGAAGCCAATCAAGTCCCCGTTCTTGTCGCGCATGGACCACGGCACGAACAGCGACAAACCGATCCGTATCACACCGTCCTGTTTGATGGTTTCAATAACAGACTCGCGAGTCAGTTCCTGCGTTGCGCTTTGCGCAGATGCCGGAACAGCGAGGCTTGTCGCGGCAGCTGCGGCAAGTGCCAATCCAAACAGTCTTCTTGGTAATTTCATAATGACCTCCTTGAAGTGCGAGCGGGTTTTGCGGGGTTATTGATCGACGGCATATCTCCGCTCGAGATAGCTGACGCCGATCGAAAGGATCAGCGTGACCACCATGTAGACGATGGCAACGGTGAACCAGATTTCGAAACTCATATACGTGTCAGAGATGATATTGCGCCCGAACGTCGTCAGCTCGGCCACTGCGATGACGCTGACAATGGCGGACGATTTGATCAGGTGAACGACTTCGCCCGTCATGGGCGGCAGCATGAACCGCACGGACTGGGGAAGGATGATATAACGGTAAGTCTGCGGCTGGCTCATCCCAATAGATTTCGCCGCTTCCCATTGGCCTTTTGGAACGGCATTGATACCCGCCCTCAAGATTTCGGATATCAGCGCTGAATGAAAAACCGCCAAAGTCAGAATTGACGCGGTGTATCGGTCAAAGCCAAAGATCGGGCCCAGAACGTAGTAAAACAGATAGAGCAGCACCAAGAGGGGGATGTTTCTGATCAGTTCCAGAAACCCAACCGCAACTGCTGACCCCAGCACCAACCCGGACAAACGCAACAGCGCAACACCAAGGCCCAGGACGCAAGCCAGAAGAAACGCGGACAACGACAATCGGATTGTGGCGGCCAAGCCGATCAGCAACTCGCCGAATTGAAAGCCGTCATCGGTAAAGCTGTAAAGGTATTGTGGCACACGGTACCACTGCCAAT
>CAZCOX010000023.1:0-16898 GCA_964500115.1 uncultured Rhodobacterales bacterium | reverse complement strand
AAGCCGTCATCGGTAAAGCTGTAAAGGTATTGTGGCACACGGTACCACTGCCAATTGTAGCCCATGTTCTGAGCGCCGGTGTAAGACCCCCAGATAATCGCGCCGATCACCAGCACGTAGATGATGACCGAAACAAAGGTTGATCCAAAAAACTGCTGGATTGGCGGCGCTTTGGGCAGCGGCTGGCCCTTTAGGGCGTGGCTGTCGACGACGCTCATGCCTAATGTTCCAATATCTGATCAAGGAACATGCGGCACCGTTCACTGGATGGATTGGTGAAGAATTGCTCGGGAGGCGAGACTTCGACGATCCGGCCTTCTTCCATAAAGACCATTGTGTCAGCGACCTTGCGTGCAAATCCCATTTCGTGCGTGACGACCACCATAGTCATACCGGTATCAGCAAGTTCCACCATGACATCGAGAACTTCGTTGATCATCTCGGGATCAAGCGCAGAGGTCGGCTCGTCAAACAGCATGATCCGCGTTTCCATGCATAGAGATCGAGCGATCGCGACACGTTGTTGTTGGCCGCCTGATAATTGCGCGGGATACTTCTCGGCTTGTTCGGGGATGTGCACACGCTCAAGGTATTTCCGGGCGGTTTCTTCCGCCTTTGCCTGACTGATTTTGCGGACTTTCATCGGTCCGATGGTCAGATTTTCGAGGACGGTGAGATGCGGAAACAGATTGAATTGCTGAAAGACCATCCCGACTTCCTGGCGCAGTTCGCGAATGTCTTTTGAGTGCTCGTGCACCTCAATGCCATCAATCACAAGCGTTCCGGAGTTGTGCCATTCCAATCCGTTAAAACAGCGGATCAACGTGGACTTTCCTGATCCGGACGGGCCACAGATGACCATTTTTTGGCCCGGATGCACCGACAGGTTCACGTCCTTCAAAGCGTGAAATTCGCCATAGAACTTGTCGAGGCTCTTTGCCTCTATGATGGGTTGCGACTGTGTCACGACAATCCAGTCACAGACGTTGGCTTCACCGTGCGTCTCAAGCGAGACACCGATAAAGGCGATGGCAGAACAGGCGGGCAAGATTTGCAGACATTTGTCCCAGGCCCCGTAAATATGTTGCGCTTTGTTTAATATGGTTGCGTAATATGCAATTTGCGTCAATAAAAATTAACTATCAAACAAGCGCCATCTGACCTCTTGCTTGGAGGTGCTTCAAAAACCAGCAACGGAGGCTACCATGTCCGCCTGGATCCGCATGGTTTCGGATGAAGATGCCGATGAAACGCTGAAAGCGGCACTCGATAAGGCCCGGACACCGCATGGGACAGTCGACAATGTAATGCGTGTGCATTCGCTGCGACCGAGCACCATGAATGGGCATGTCGTTCTATACCGAGCGTGCCTGCATGATGATGGCAATGCCATCCCCATGTGGTTCCAAGAAGTTATTAGTTCCTACGTTTCGGTCTTGAACGAATGTGGGTATTCCTACGCTAACCACTGGTCGAATGCGCGACATCTTATGGATGATGATGCGCGGGCGGACACGGTTGAAAAGGCGCTGCAAGCACATGCGCCACAGGACGCGTTTGAGGGCAGGGAATTCGCTGCGCTAAAATATGCTGAAAAACTCACGTTGACTCCGGGTCCCATGGTTGAGGCCGATGTCGCGGCGTTGCGCGAAGCGGGTTGGGACGATGGAGAAATTTTGGAAATCAACCAGATCGTTTGCTACTTCAACTACGCGAACCGATTGTTGAACGGACTGGGCGTCACCACAGAGGGTGACGTTGTTGGATATTACAAGAAAGATTGAGTTCAGATGCTGTCCGAACCGCCGGGCAAAAATATAGACCGTGCGATAGGCGCATCGCTCAAAGAATTGCGTTATCAACGTGGGCATTCCGCGCGCGTTTTGGCAGAACTATCGGGAATTTCCGCCGCCATGGTGAGCCGGATTGAAAACGGTTTGGTGTCTCCTTCAATCGGCACGCTGGAGGCATTGGCGGCTGCACTCGAAGTGCCAATCGTGTCGCTGTTTCGCGAGGCACGCACAGACCACACCGACTACACATTGGTAAGGCATGGGGAAGGTTTGAAATCGACCCGCATTTCCGAAGGTCACAGCCACGAATATGTCAATCTTGCCACCCACACACGAAAAGACCTCCAGTTCTTGGCGCGCCGTGTCACGCTAACCCGGGACGGAGGTCGACCACCAACTTACGTGGGGCATGGCGTCGTGTTTGTTCAGGTTCTCGAAGGCGAAGCGGTCTATCGATATGGTCAAACGCAGATCACCCTGCGACCGGGTGATTCCATCAGTATCGACGCAGAGCTGAACCACGGGTTTGTCGAGGTTCTAACGGATGAATTTGTATTTCTGTCGGTTCAGGCAGAACGTCCGTGAGTTCGCCCGTTTAGCGCATCCTGAAAGCTTTGACGCGCTTCTGCGCTGTGGATGTAATTGTAATCACGGGGGTGAGCGGCGCCAGGAACGATGTCCAGTTCAACAAACTGTGGGCCGCGTCGTGACACGATGTCGGGCAAATCCGCTTTGAAGTCTTGCAACGCATCATATGCGATCGAAATTGGATAGCCCGCAGCGCGCGCCATACCGGCAAAATCAACGTTTGTGTTCGGCAAGGGTTGCGCGCCATTTACTTCGTAGATGTGATTGTGAAACACAAAATGGTGCAAGTTCTGCACGCCCGCGCCAGCAATAGTCACGAGAGTGCCCAGGTTCATCAACAGACTGCCATCACCGTCAAAAACAAAGACACGGCGATCGGGGTTGGCCAGAGCCAGCCCAAGCCCATGCGAACTGGCCTGTCCCATTGCACCTACGGCGACATAGTTTAGCGGTCGTGGGTTCAGTACCATCCAATCGAAATTGGTCTGATAGACAGCAACCACGATGTCGTCGTCTTGAACTTGTTCTTTAAGCGCGATTAGCGCTTTGTCACGTGCGATGCTCATGGTGCCGGTGCCACTGGCGCGCGGCCGACCAGAAATATGTGCGGGCACGAATTGGCGTATGCTGCATCGACATAACCTGGGATTTGTGCTTCGTCGCCCGGAGCCTCAATCAGCGAATGCGAGAGCTGCATTGCATCGAGTACGGGTTGCACGATGCGAACGCCATACGCGGCCGACTCGCTCGGTAGCTTGTCTGGCTCTTTGCCCTGCAGGCCAACCAGCATGACAACAGGTCTATGATAATCCACCCCAATCGCGCGGACTGCGTTCAGCGAGTCCATCAATCCGGTTTGCTGCATCATCAAGAGGGCCCGCGTTCCGTTGTAGGACATGGCGGCACAGATCGAGATGCCTTCGTCTTCTTTGCAAACGCGCGTGAGGCGGAAATCCGGGTCTTTCGAGACGGGCCATAGTACGCCTTCGCTGGTCACAATATCTGGCAACGCCACAATCTCGCGAATGCTGGCACGCTTGATGGCGTCGAGAATTGCACCACCATCCGGGTGCGGTACCTCTGTGCTGCCACTTGGATAAACCGTTGCAACCATCAGCGCCTGCAGTCCATGAAAGCGCGGATCGCGCGCAAACATTGGGAATTTTCATTCGGCAAGCCAAACGTGATGCGGATGTAGTCGGCATAGGCCGGAGCCGCAAACCGGCGCACCATAATGCCGTTATTTTTCAGGTAGTCCTCTACCATGGCCGCTTGCCCGGGAAGGTGTACCAAGATGAAATTTGTTTGGCTGGGAACCACTTCCAGCCCCATGTCGGCAAGGGCGCTGGTCATTAACGCGCGTTGTTCCGCGTTTTGGTCGCGAACCATCTTCAGGTGGGTTCGATCCTCCAACGCAGCGAGTGCGGCCGCGGCAGACGGCGTTGTGAGGGGAAAGGTCACACCCAAGCGATGCAAAATGCTCATGACGTCCGGAGGGCCGTAAGCCCAGCCAACACGCGCGCCAGCCAAGCCGTAAATCTTTGAGAACGTGTGGGTGACAATCACGTTGTCCGCCTCTGATGCGAGCGTACGTCCGGGTTCATAGTCGGGCGCAACCACGTACTCTTCATAAGCGCAGTCGAGGATCAGAAGCACATTTTCGGGTAAAGACGCGTGTAACCGGCGCACTTCGGAACCGGATAAGTAGGTGCCCGCCGGGTTTTCCGGATTGGCCAGATATACAATTCGCGTGCGCGGCGTGACAGCGTCGAGCATCGCATCCACGGACGGCACAAAATCAATGTCTGGGACCGAAATGACGTCGGCGTCATTTGCGTACGCGTAGTTTGGAACCTTGAGATAACCGTTTTCGGACCGGATCAGATTGTCGCCCGGCAACAAAAAGGCACGCGCAGCACGGGCCAGCAAATCGTCGGTGCCATGGCCGATCACAATGCGCGCCGGATCAAGGTTTTCCGCCTCACCGATCGCAGGGCAAAGCACGCGATCCGGAAATTCCAGGTACCGGTGGACGTCGCTGACTGCGGCCCGCATCGCCTCCAACGCGTAGGGACTTGCGCCATAAGCACTCTCGTTTGAGTGCAAAAGTACAGCGGGCGGGCGCACCTCTGCCGGCACGCCACCCTTCATGTGCGCTTTTATTTTAAGTGTTCCAGGGCGGGGGGCTAACGCTGACATGGCGACTCCGATTGAGCACCTTGATAATTACATGAATTATCAAAAATGAAAGTTCAAATGCAAAAATATTATGATACGGTCTGACCATGACCGTTTTCTGGAAACTCTGATGGCAGTCTCTCCACAGCCCACCCGACTTGCACTCAATGTCGATCTCGACGCGCCGGGGAGGCACGTCGGGGACTTAATGCTGCGATGGTCTGATAACTCTAACCCATTGGGCTACCACCCAATTCCTGTGATTTCGCTGAAAGGCTCAGATGG
Organism: uncultured Rhodobacterales bacterium; assembly: GCA_964500115.1. GTDB lineage: Bacteria > Pseudomonadota > Alphaproteobacteria > Rhodobacterales > Rhodobacteraceae > Marivita. The sequence continues at coordinate 12,054 of CAZCOX010000023.1, read as the reverse complement.
CCCCACCGTTTTGATCACAGGTGGAAATCACGGGGACGAGTACGAGGGGCCAGCGGCAATGATGCGGATGGCGAACACGCTGGACCCCGCAACCCTGACTGGTCAGGTGATTCTGATGCCTGCCTTGAACGCGCCCGCGTTCACGGCATCCTCCCGCGTCTCGCCGTTGGATGGCGCAAACCTTAATCGCGCATTTCCCGGGGACAGCAACGGCAGCGCGACAGCGATGATTGCTGATTTTGTGGGACAGGCGCTTTTGCCTCGTTGCGACGGCGCAATTGATCTGCATTCCGGCGGGAAGGCGTCGTTCTTTGCGCCCTGCGCTCTGGCGACACAATCGCAGAACCCAGAACTTCGCGCCGCCAATCTGGCGCTCGCTCAAGCGTTTGGCCTGCCGCTGATTTGGGAGCTTGGCGCGCAAAACGACAATCGGTCACTCAACTCTGCAGCCGACCGGGTAGGTGTACCGATGATCGCGACAGAGCTTGGCGGCGGTGGAGGTGTTGATCCCGACATTACAAATGCGACAGAACTAGGGCTCAGAAACTGCCTCGCTTTTCTTGGTGTGACTGGGACTCCACCAACGCTGATCGACGCACGCCGCGTGGAGCTTGTCTCGCCCCAACACACGCTTTTTGCCCCCGGCGCAGGCGTATTCGATCGTGCCGTCAGCGCGGGACAGGATGTCGAAGCAGGGGATGTGGCTGGGCACTTTCACTTTGTGATGGAGCCAGAGCGAGAGTCCCTGACCTGCCGGTTTCCAACTGACGGCTTTGTTTTGGCGCACACATGTCGCGGCTACGTTCAGCGCGGAGAGCTATTGGCCCTTGTCGCCCAAGATGTGGTGCCCGCGCCAAATGAGGAGAGGACATGACACATGGTTTCGAAGCGCCTCAGGGAAATTTCCGAGGGCACGCGCAACAATCAGTTTGGACCGAAACCCCTGATCCAGAACTGACAGAAGTCGACCCCGGAACACCGTGCGGAGAATACCTGCGGCGCTACTGGTTGCCTGTAGCAATGACCGATCAAGTGGGTGATTTGCCATATCGTATTCGGATCATGGGCGAAGATTTGATCCTCTTTCGCGAAAAGGGGGAAGGCAAGCTGGGTCTCACCCATCTGCATTGCTGTCACCGCAATATGAGTCTCGAATTTGGCATCGTTGAAGAAGGCGGCATCCGGTGCAGCTATCATGGCTGGAAATACGCGCTCGACGGCACTATCCTCGAAACGCCCTGTGAGCCGCCCGCAAGTCAGGTCAAAAACCGCACGTGTCTGGGCGCGTATCCGGTTATCGAATTCAAAGGGCTGGCCTTTGCCTACATGGGACCACCCGAACACCGCCCGCCATTTCCCGTGATGGATACATTTGATGAGGAGGGGGATGAGATGATCCCGTACCTCATCACGTCTCCCTGCAACTGGCTGCAAGTGATGGAAAACGCGTGGGATCCGTTCCACGTGGTGTACCTGCACACTTTGGCGGTGCGGAGCCAGTTCATCGACGCGTTTGCCGAAATGCCGATGATCGAATTCCACGAAAGCGCGACCGGCGATTTCTATACCAACGTGCGTCGGGTGGATGACATCGTTTGGGTGCGCATTCACGATCATATGCTACCAAGCTTCACCCAGAATGGGGGGCATTTCCCGATGCCTGATGAGCCACGTTATTTTGGCCGCTGTGGCTTATCTCGCTGGATCACACCGGTGGACGATACCTCAACAATGGTCATCGCATGGCGGCATTTCCGCGAGGGCGATGACCCGCGTGGTTTGACCGACAAGTCGCAGGTCGGGTTCGGAACCACGGATTTCTACGGGCAGGGACCGGACCGCGACTATGAACAGCGCCAGCGTGATCCGGGGGATTATGACGCGTGGGTTAGCCAAGGCCCTGTGAACATTCACAAACGTGAAAATCTTGGCTTTACAGATCGCGGTGTGGCCAAGGCTCGCCGGCTTCTCCGCGATGCGATCCGCAAGGTCAAAGCGGGCGAACCCGCGCGCCAACCGACCGACAGTTTTGATGGAGTGATCCCAACATATGGCGGCGACACCATGCTGCGCATCCCGCTTCAGGACGGGCGCGATGATGGCGCGGTGCTGAAAGAAATCAGCCAGGAAATCGCGGCAATCTATAAGTCTGCAGATCATCTGACAGGACAGGCGCGCCGCGATTACATCACCGACAAACTCAAGGCATATGAGGCAAGCTGGTCATGACGCGTGTCTCCATCAATCCCGGGCGCGTAGACTGGTCGGGGGAAAATCCCGGCATCTACCTCAAGACCGATCCCGCCAATGAAACCTACGACACGCTTGCCCTGTTCTTTCGCGTTGTGCTGTCGCCATACGGACGCGGGCATGCAGCGTTGGTCCTCGGTGCGCCGGACGAGGCGAAAGGCTGGCCCGACGTTCCCAACCTGATCATGACCGACAACCAACGCATGATGCGCTGGATTGTCGATGGCTGGGTGACCAAAATGCCGACGTTCATCGGCAAAGCCGGGCTAGAGACGATGACGTGGCTCGACTGCGACTCGGTTGAAAAGCGGCCTGGTGACCTGAAAAAACGCTACTCTGAAACGCTGCGTGGGTCTGGTGTGACATTGCAGATGGTCTGGAACGACATGGGTGACCCGATCCCGGTTGAAGTGACCAAGGAAAACTCTGCCACCAAATCGCACGAGATGTATTCGGTCTTTCTTGAAGCCAAATCAGCGCAGGTCATTCTGAACGGTACGGCGTTACCGGGGCAGGTGGCAGACCGGCAGTTCTTTGGGCGTACGATGTCCACCGCGTTTCTAGCGTTCTCCGAAACCTGGGTTACACCGCAGGAGGGTCTCTGATGCCACTCTCAACCCCGGTCACACCCGGAACGGTCGACTGGACCGGAGAAAACCCCGGCATCCTGCTCAAGAACGGCGATGGCAGCTTTGCTGCCATGTCATTGTTTTTTCGTGTCGCGTGGTCTCCAGTTGGGCAAGGTCAGGTCTTGCTCCTCTACGGAACACCGGACGCCGCGGACGGCACGCCGGACGCGCCGAACGTGATGCTGGCCGACAATCTGGAATTGGCAAGCTTCCTCAAAGATCAGTTCATTGGCCGTATTGGCGTATTTCGGGATGCTCCAGCCTTTGAAAACCTTCCGATCCAACTGACACGTGCGGTGCGCAGCAGTGGTGATCCCATGGGGCATCGTTACACCGAATCCGTTTCAGGCGAGGACATTACGGTTGAACTGGTGTGGGAAGACCTTGAGCCACCCAAAGCACTTGAGCTGACGCCGGATCAGGTGGGAACGGGTATGCACACCATGTTCACCTTGTTGGTCCCGGCGCGCACCGCTCAGATCATCGTCAATGGCAAGTCACTCCCCGGTGCCGTCGGGACACGTGTCCAAGCCGGGTTTGAGACCACGACAGCCTTCCTCTACTTTTCGGAGACCTGGGTCGTCCCGCCGGAGGTGGCATGACGCATCCAGCTGACCGGTTGGCCTTTGACCGGGCGATGGTGTCTCAACCGGTATGGAACCGGTTTGATACGGCGCGATCAGCTTTGGATTTGCCGGAAAACACATTGCTGCACGCTGGCCCGCCATTTCCGGATGTGTCGGCAATCGCAAAGCCTGTCATGAATTCCGCAATGGTCGCCGCCGTGTACGAAGGTTTGGCGAACAGCTTCGATCAGGCACATGCGATGATCCAAAGCGGGGACATCCAACTTGAGCCCGCGCAGGACCATGATGTCGTCGTACCGCTCGCAGCGGTGATTTCGGCGTCCATGCCGTTGCATTCGGTTTACGACGCGTGGCGCGGTCGTATCCGCTGCTTTGCTCCGATAAACGGCGGCCCACACCCGTCGTTACGTCTCGGTCAATGTAATGAGGCGGTGCTGGAGCACATTCGCTGGCTGAACACGGTGGTGAAAGATGTGCTGGAGGCTGGGATCGGTGAGGGCGTCGGGCTGGTTGCGTTCGCCGTAGATGGCGCAAAAGCGGGTGACGATTGCCACGGGTACACGCCTGCTGCAGGTGCGTCTCTTGTCGACGAAATCCACTTTCGTCGCCGTCAACCAATCGCAGATGATGTGGCAGAATTTCTTGCATCTGCGCCCAGCTTGTTCCTGAACCTCTGGATGGCCGCAACTAAGGTCATGATGCGCGCCGCCGAAGGCACAGAAGGGTCAGGTATGATCACCGCCGCAGGTGGAAACGGGCATCAGGTCGGTCTCCAAATTGCAGGCTTGCCGGGGCAATGGTTCACGGCACCCGCGACACCACCCAAAGGAGATTTAGGCGAAAACTCTAATGACCGTGCATTGGGAGCGATTGGAGACAGTGCTGTCGTTGACTGTTTCGGCCTGGGTGCCATGTCCTTTGCGCATTCACCCGTACAACGGCAAGCGATGGCAAGTTACTTGCCGAGAGATTTCATCGAAATCTCAAATGCTTTGGGCATCGGCACACATCCAAATTTCCGAGGTGTCGACCAGAAACTCGGGTGCAGCGTACGCAACGCCGTTCTATTTGAGCGCGGCCCACTGATCAGCCTTGGCGTGCTAGACAAAGAGGGAGAGCTGGGCCGTTTGGGTGGTGGAATTTACAGCGCCCCAATATCTCTATGCCAGGAAGCCATGACCGCTCTGGATGCGGTGCCGATCCAACGCTAATCCGGTCTGTTATCCGAACTCTCTCCATCTCCCGCTGCGGACAAGGTGTCGGCGCAGAGCACGTTCGGCGCATCCGTTGCCTCGCAGGCGATTGCAAAGCAATCTGCCGAGAGAGGGGATAGAAGTTGGGGTCATTCAATCAGCGGCTGGGCGTGCTCTTGGATCACGCTCCGTGGTCACCTCGATCTTGTCGCGACTAACGCCTCTCAAGCCGTTGGCTCGTATAAGACGCTCAACACGTTTCCGGCCGACCTGCTTGCCGTCATCGGCAGCTGCTTGCCTGATCCATTCATGGATCGTAGCGGCGTAGGGTTCATACTCCCGCGCCAAGCTTTCAACACTGCGCCCATCGGGCAACAGCGCGACAATCGGATCTCTGAATTTCGCAGGGTACGAGTTGGTTCGCCACGAGCCTCAGATCAATGGCGGTTTCATAGCTTACCCTCGGCATGAAAAACATTCTCCTTCATCCGTGACGAGTGTCCATCAAACGGGGAACGCCAAAATTGGACTACTCGTCTATTTTTTTGAGAAAGTGAATTTGCACGGGGCAGGTCGATACGAGGGCTCGTCGCACTTCACCCGCACCATTCCCAAAGGCAATTCCACATAAAAGCATTGATAATAGTGCCCAGCCGCGTGTGGTTAGTGTAGCGCGAACAGCCAGAGCGATACCGTCACGATGGCAATGACATTTGCCAGAAGCACGGATGTCGCCGTCACACGCTTGGCGCTGCCATACATGTTTGCAAAGACGTAAGCGTTGATTCCCGGTGCCATCGCAGCGGTCAGCACGGCGGAATTAAAGGCGTTCGTTTCCAGGCCCAATGACAACCCAAGTGTCCAGGTGATCGTTGGGTGAAGAAGCAAACTGATCGCGCAGATGAAGAAGATGACGCGGAAATCGCCGTCTGGCCGATACCGCCACAAGATGCCGCCGGTTCCGAACAGCGCAGCGGGCAGGGCTGCCTCAACAGCCATCGACAGCGCTTCGGTCATAGCGACCGGCAGGTTCACGTCCAACACGTTGAAGACTGCGCCCACCATGATGCCAATGACCATCGCGTTGTGGAACATCGCATTCAGCGCGTTTTTGACGACTGCCCCGTTGGACAAGCCTTTTGCGCGCGCGCGAACCAGTTCCATCGTCGTGATGCCAAGGCCATAACAAAACGGCGAATGCAGCGCGATGATGGCAAAGTTCGCACCGAGCGAGTCAGGGCCGAACGCGCGTTCGGAAATGGGCAGACCCAGCAACACGGAGTTCGCGAAAAGGCAGCAAAACCCGATGGTTACAGAATCTTCCCACGTCCGCTTGAACACCAATCGCGCGCCGCCAAGGCCAACAACGAAACTCGTAAGAGAGCCTGTGTAGTAGCTGATGATCAGTGGCCACGAAAAGCTGTCGCCCAGATCAAGTGTCCAGATCGCACGGAACAAGAGCAAGGGAATCGCGAAGTTCTGGACAAAGCTCATCAGGCCATCAAATGCGCTTTCGGACAAAATGCCCCGCCACGCGAAAACGTAGCCAAAGCCGATCACCAAAAAGACCGGCATCAGGATGTCGATCAGAATCTGCATTGGCCCCGACAGTGTTGGTCTGTGTGCGGGGGATGCGCCGCGTCTAGCATGGTTGGGTAATGACCATGCCGTCAAACGCTGGCGTGATGTGGTCAGGTGTTTCCGCGTCCACAGTCGCGTAGTCCAGATCAATATGCATGTTGGTCAGGATGCCCCGGCGAGGCTTCGCGCGCTCCATCCATTCCAGCGACCGCGCAAGGTGCGCGTGTGTCGGATGCGGATCACGGCGCAAGGCGTCGAGGATCCAGACGTCGAGGTTTTGCAGGTGCTGTTCCCAAACATCCTCTGGGATGGCGGCGACATCCGGCAGGTACGCCAGATCGCCGATGCGGAAACCCAGCGCGTCGATGCTGCCGTGATTGACCTTGAACGGCGTCAGCGTGACTTGACCTGCTGCGCCGTCGATTGCCACAGGTCCGTCGATGGTGTGCATGTCGAGGATCGGGGGGTAGGGGCTGTCTGCCGGTTGCACAAAAGCATAGCCAAATCGCGAAAACAGATCGTTTTGCGTGTCGCCATCGGCCCAGACGGCGAGGCGATGTTTCATGTTAAAGACGATCATTCGCAGGTCATCGAGGCCGTGCACGTGATCGGCGTGGCTGTGCGTGTAGACAACAGCGTCAAGCGCGCCGACGCCAGCACTCAGCAATTGCGCGCGCATGTCGGGGGACGTGTCGATCAGAACGCGTGTATGCGCGTCGCCGTCGACGCGTTCGACCAAAAGCGAACATCTGCGGCGGATATTCTTTGGGTTATCCGGGTCGCAGTTGCCCCAAAGCCCCCCCAAGCGGGGAACGCCGCCGGACGATCCGCAGCCAAGGATGGTAAACCGCATCTCTGCCATCAGGCCGCGGCCTTGTACTGCGCGGCTTTGGCAAAAAGCCGGTCGAAATTTGCCTCGGTTTGCGCGGCAAATGCGTCGTATTCCATTCCGTAGACCTCTGCGCCGACGCGTGCTGTGTGGGCGGTAAAGGCGGGTTCATTGCGCTTTCCCCGGTGCGGTGGAGGGGCGAGGTACGGGCTGTCTGTTTCGACCAATACGCGATCAACCGGAGCCGCCGCGAAGATGTCGCGCAGCTCCTGGCTTTTTGGGAATGCTGCGATGCCCGACATAGACAGGTAAAACCCAAGGTCCAGCGCCGCCTGCGCCAATTCGGGGGAAGAGGAAAAGCAATGCATGACACATGTATATGGCTGTGACTTGAAGCCTTCTGTCAGGATACGCGCCATGTCATCATCCGCCGCGCGGGCGTGAATGATCAGCGGCAGCCCGGTAGCTTGAGCGGCTTCGATATGGATGCACAGAGAGGATTTCTGCACCTCGGCGCTCTCGCTCGTATAGTGGTAATCCAACCCGGTTTCACCGATGCCCACGAATTTCGGGTGCTTCGACAGATTGATCAGCTCATCCAACGTTGCCAAGGGTTCGTCAGCGGCGCTCATCGGATGCGTGCCAGCGGCGTAAAAGACCGGATCATGCGCTTCTGCAATTGCGCGGACGTGCGGCTCCAGCCGCAGTCGCGTGCAGATGGTCACCATGCGGTGCACACCCGCCTCCAAAGCGCGTGCGACAATGTCCGAGCGTTCCTCGTCGAAGTCCGGGAAATCAAGGTGGCAATGACTGTCGGTGATCCGTGGGATGGTCATGCCCGTGGTATCGGGGATGCGACGGGGGGCGTCAAGGCGCAGGCGTTAGCGTGGGCAGGCTTCTTTCAGGTTCAAAAAAGATGCCAACAAAAGTGACGATGCCTCGACGTTCACGGCTCGACCATGCCGCAATCGGTCTGCCTCGGTCTGGGCGACGCCGGCCCAGGACCGGGCTGCGCTTGGTGTTGGGCACAGTCGCGCAAAGACCTCTGCCTCCTGCGGCGCGGCACTTGGGGTCGGCGGGTGCCCTGCCGCGCCGGTTCGTGCAAGTCGCGCCATTGCCTGATCAAGCAGCGTGAGCAACAGATCAAGCCGTGCCTCCTTGCCGCGACCTGCGGCACTTTCTGCCAAGGCGATTGCATGCGGCCGCGACATATCGGGTAGGGTCGAAAGCAGTGTGATGATATCCGCATAAAGCTTGAGCCCGTCCTGCTGCAACAGACGAACGGCCTCTCCAACGGACCCGCCGGCAAGTGCCGACAGGGCGGATGCCTCTGCTTGCCCCATATCGATTTGCGTGTGGTTCAAAGCCTTGCCAAGATCATCGGCGTTCAACGGTTTGAGTTTAAGTTCGCGACAGCGGGACCGAATGGTCGGCAAAAGCCGTGATGGCTGGTGGCTTACCAACAAGAGGGTTGTGCGGTCAGGCGGTTCTTCCAGCAGTTTCAGGATCGCGTTTGCGGCGTTCACATTCATCTCGTCCGCGGCATCGACTATGACCACGCGCCGCCCGCCGTCCGCTGCAGACAGCGCAAAGTAGCTTTTCAGCTTGCGCACTTCGTCCACGGTGATCTGTGCCTTGAGCCGCTTGGCTTTCTCGTCATAGGGGCGACGCAGCACAAAAAGCCCGGGTTCTGATCCGGCAAGCATGCGGCGTGCGACAGGGTGGTCTTCGGCAATATCGAGCGACGTTGGCGGCGGGGGTGCACCGAAGAGGCCGTCATCTTCGGCAATGGGCGTCGCCAAGAGAAAGCGCGCGATCTGCCACGCAAGGGTGGCTTTGCCAACGCCACGGGGGCCGGTGATCAGCCATCCGTGATGCAATCGGTCCGATGCATAGGCTTCCAGAAACGCGCCGATTGCGCCTTCCTGTCCGAACAACTCCGACGTCTCGCGCGGGTGGGGCGCGCCGTTGATGCGATCTGGTTCTGGCAGGTTTTGGTCGGTCATGTCAGGTGCGGAGTTACCGCAGCCCACACATCCTTTGCAACGTCATCCGCCGATTGCGCCCCGTCAATTACCCGAAACCGCGACGCGTATTCCTGGGCCAAGGTCAGAAACCCCGCGCGCATCCGGGTCTGCAGATCGACACCGAAGTCTTCAAAGCGCTCTTCTACAGTTTGTCGGGACTTCGCGCGCGACAGGCCAACGCCGGGATCAATATCGATCAGGATCGTCAGGTCTGGTTCAACACCAATCATCAAATCATGCAGCGCATCAACCTTTCCGCGGAGATCACCACGGGAGAGGCCCTGATACATACGTGTGCTATCGGCAAACCGGTCGCAAATCACCACTTTTCCAGCTGTAAGGGCAGGGCGGATGGTCCGTTCAAGGTGGTCCCGCCGCGACGCTGTAAACAGCAGCAACTCCGTTTCCGCAGACCAGCGATCTGGATCACCTTGCAAGACCAAGGCGCGGATTTCCTCGGCGCCTGGGCTGCCGCCCGGCTCCCTCGTCAAAACAACGTCGTGCCCAGCCGCGCGCAGGTTTTCGGCAAGCCGTTTGGTTTGCGTTGATTTGCCAGAGCCGTCGATCCCTTCGAAGCTGATGAACAGCCCCTTACCGGTCACATCGCACCTTCTGAACCCGACTGCATACGGCCCAAAAGCACCTGCGACACGTTCATGATCCGTGCAAAAAAACCGCTCGCGGGAACGGCCTCAGCCGCATAAAGAGGGATACGGTGCTCGGGCAGCCCGTCTGGACTAATGATCAATTCGGCAAGTTGCCCACCAGCGGCAATCGGTGCTTCGATTGGGCCGGTGTAGACAACCTCAGCCATGACGTCGCCGCCGGGTGTTGTTGGCAGCAAAAGCGACACGTCTTCTTTGGCAACCAGGCCAACCGTCTCTTGTGCGCCCATCCAGACGTCAGCTTCGGCAATGACCTGACCTGACTTGGTGACGGTGCGTTCGGCGAACTGCCGGAATGCCCAGTTTACAATCGCCTCGGATTCCTGTGCGCGGGCCGCGGCGGTATCGAGGCCGGTGATGCTAAAGATCACCCGACGGTCTCCCTGTTTGGCCGATCCCACAAGGCCATAGCCTGCCTCTTGCGTATGGCCCGTTTTCAGTCCATCGGCACCGATGCCAAGGCCCAGCAGCGGGTTGCGATTGAAGCGGTTTTGAGATTCCTGTTCGTCAAACAGGAACTCCTTTTCCGCAAACATCGGGTAGAATTCCGGGAAATCCTGAATAATGCGCTGCGCCAGCAGCGTTAAGTCACGCATGGACATGACATGGCCAGCGGCAGGCCACCCGCTGGAATTCTTGAATGTCGAGTTGGTCATGCCCAGCTGCTGCGCGCGCTGGGTCATCAGTCGGGCGAACCCGGCCTCGGACCCGTCCGGCGACAGCGCTTCTGCGATCACGACGCAGGCGTCATTGCCCGACAACACGATAATGCCGCGGAGAAGGTCTTCGACGGAAACCCGTTCGCCCTCGCGCAGGAAAAGGGTCGAGCCGCCAAACGAATTGGCATGGGCCGAAACTGGCAAGCGTTCGTCCAACGCCAAGCGTCCGTCGCGCACTGCCTCAAACGCTATGTAAAGCGTCATGAGTTTCGACATGGAGGCTGGCGGCAATGGCGTGTCGGCATTTTTGGCAAGCAGAACAGTGCCGGTTTTTTCGTCCAGAACAAAGGCCGCAGTTGCGTCCGTCTCAAATGCAGTTGCGGACGCGGTTCCGATCAAAAGGGCCGCCGCTGTGGCGGTCAGGAATGATGTGGTTTTGCGGATCATGGCAGCTTCCTGTCACATCTGGCAGAGGGGTGGTCTAGTTGGACACGGCGTAGGCGTCAGTGAACCCTTGGTCCTTGATCTTGGCAAGCAAGGTGTTCTGTTCTGCGCGGGACTGTGCCGGTCCGACGATCACGCGCCAGAACGTTTTGCCGCTTGAAGACTGCTTGAGGACAGTGGGCACCATACCGGCCTGACGCATGGCCGTCGCCGTGTTGTTCGCGTTTTCCTCAATACTGAAGATACCGATCTGCAAGAACGGCTTGGACAGCGACGAGGTCGCAGCCGGTGCTGGGGCAGGCGTTGCCGGTGTCGCGTCGAGCGCTGCCGCCGCGGTTTCCGCAACCGGGTCCAGCGTGCTTTCCGCGACATCGCTGGGTGCCGCAATCGTTGAATCCGTTGTCGGCGCGTCTTGCGTGGGGGCAGGCGCCGCGTCATCGGGCACTTCTTCACGTCTAAGCGCCACAACGTTGAGGTTCGTCGGGGCACCAGCAAGAACTCCCAAAGCGGCAGCCGCGTCAGACGAGATTTGCAGGCGTGGTCCGGGCGTGTCACGTTCCTTGCGAAATAATGCGCCGATAACAAAGTTGCCATTCGCCTCGTTGCGGATGATCACGCGTTCGGGTTCTGCCACGTCAGGATGTGCGGCCCAGACACCGCCCAGAGATGGGCGACCGTCCCACAACCCTGGCTCTGACACCTGAAACACATCGGGCGCTTCCACATCGCGTTCGACCAACCGTGTCGCGCGTGGGTTGTTTATACCAGCTTCGGACGTGGTGTCGTTGCCGCCGCCTTGCAGAAATGCGGGCATGTTAACGCCCTCACAGGCCGAAAGCGCCAAAAGCGAGGTCGCACATAACGCGGAAATCCCGGCGCGCCGCCACGTCGGAAGAGTCGTCGTCTTGATCGTCATCGCCTGTTCGCCTTCTGCTATGCCGCCTTTGGCATCGCCGAGAGCTTATCCCGGCACCGCTCTTTTTTGGCGAAGCTTACAGTCTTCGATGGCACAAGAAAAGTCTGACGGTGATTTTCCGCGGAATTTCCCTCACGAATGCCTTTCAGAATCGCGCCGCTCCCGCTAAGCCCCCGTGCACCGGAGGTTTGGCAGAGTGGTCGAATGCGGCGGTCTTGAAAACCGTTGGGCGTGAGAGCGTCCCCAGGGTTCGAATCCCTGAGCCTCCGCCACT
>CAZCOX010000022.1:2877-20794 GCA_964500115.1 uncultured Rhodobacterales bacterium | reverse complement strand
GCTCTGCAATCTCAAGCTTTTCGTCATGGGTCATGGTGGCGCCCGGCGATTGCTCTCCGTCGCGCAAAGTGGTGTCGAAAATGACAACTCGGTTTTTGTCGTTGGTCATAGGTCTGGTCCTTAGATCGCGGGTTTGGGTGCTGGGGGCACACCGCTGTCGCCCGTATTGGGCTCACCCGTCGGTTCAATCAGCAACACTTGTGCTTCTTCTGCAGCGCGCGGTCGGTGAACAACGCCTTTCGGAACGATCACCAACTCGCCGGGGCCGAACGTGACGGATGGGGCGTTTTCGTAATCCATCGTCACCTCTCCCGAAATCAAGAGGAAGAAGTCGTCAGTGTCATCATGTTTGTGGAAAGGGAATTCACCGGCGAATTTGACCACCATCACATCATTGCCATTATAGGTGGCCACAACATGCGGGTCCCAATGGCTTGTGAATTGCGTCAGCTTTTCAGCCAGGTTGATCTTGTTCACAGGGGTTCTCCGATCCGGGTGCGTCGGCGCGCTACGCTTGATCCTCTGAGCGGACGCGCCGGTTTGGCACGCTCAGAGGCGGATTAGGAGAGGTAGGCCGGACAGCGCAAGAGGCGCGCGAGAGCGCGTTTCAGTTGCGATATGGGCCAGAGTCATCATGCGCGAGACTATACGCAGCAAATTCCGAAAGAAAAGTGGCAGGTCAAAAGAAATTTCGTCGTCGCGGCGGCCTGATGGATGGCCAACTCGTAGGTCGGCGTAAGACGTGCACGTCCCATCCGTCAGATGCCCAAAATTAATGTGCAGACAAACGCGCGCGTTATCCTAGAATTTACTGGTGAGCGCCAAGAATCTTCGTACGAAGATTCTTGAGCGTCTCCAGAAAAATCTAGAGGTCTGGATAGATTGGGAAGCGCGCGCAAAGCTCGGCCACTTCGGCACGCACTTTGTCTTCAACGGCTCCGTTCCCGTCTTCGCCATTCGCCGCCAAACCATCGGTCACTTCGATGATCCAATCCGCGATCTGACGGAACTCTGCCTCGCCAAAGCCACGGGTTGTCCCGGCTGGCGTTCCCAGTCGAATACCCGATGTGACCATCGGCTTCTCCGGGTCAAACGGCACACCGTTTTTGTTGCAGGTGATATGCGCCCGCCCAAGCGCCTTTTCGGTTGCATTGCCCTTCACGCCTTTGGGGCGCAGATCAACCAGTACAACATGCGTATCGGTGCCATGTGTTACCGTGTCCAACCCACCCTTGATCAACTGGTCCGAAAGCGCCTGCGCGTTGCGGATCACGTTCTGCTGATACACTTTGAACTCCGGGCGGAGCGCTTCACCAAAAGCCACGGCCTTCGCCGCAATCACATGCATCAGCGGCCCACCCTGAATGCCGGGGAAGATCGCGGAGTTGAACTTCTTCGCCAACGCTTCGTCGTTGGTCAGAATCATCCCGCCGCGCGGCCCGCGCAATGTCTTGTGCGTCGTTGTTGTGGCAACATGCGCATGCGGGAAGGGAGAAGGATGCTCACCCGCGGCGACGAGGCCCGCAAAATGTGCCATGTCCACGTGAAGGTAGGCACCCACGCTATCGGCAATCTCGCGCATTTTGGCAAAATCGATCTGACGCGGGATCGCAGAACCACCTGCGATAATCAACTTTGGCTGATGTTCGTTGGCCAGTTCCTGCACTTGATCATAATCGAGCAGGTTGTCTTGCTTGCGCACACCATACTGAACGGCATTGAACCATTTTCCCGATTGGTTCGGCTTGGCACCATGGGTCAGGTGACCACCGGCATCAAGGCTCATCCCCAGAATCGTATCACCAGGTTGCAAAAGCGCTGTGAACACACCTTGGTTGGCCTGAGAACCCGAGTTCGGCTGCACATTCGCGAAACCGCAATCGAACAGCTTGCAAGCGCGCTCGATCGCCAGGTTCTCGGCCACGTCAACAAACTGGCATCCACCATAATACCGCCGCCCCGGATATCCTTCGGCGTATTTGTTTGTCATCACAGAGCCTTGCGCTTCCATCACCGCGCGGCTGACGATGTTTTCAGAGGCGATGAGTTCGATCTCGTCGCGCTGACGGCCCAGCTCGTCGGTGATTGAGCCAAACAGTTCGGGGTCGCTGTCGGCCAGCGATTGCGTGAAAAAACCGGATGTGCGGTGCGGGGCGTTCATGGACAGGCCTCCTTGGAATGCAGTGTGCGTGATGCGGGGTTACGTATAGGAGAGTCGCGAAAAGGCAAAGATGGGAAAACGACCACACGCAATGATCTTGCGCCATGGCTGGTGTGCGGGTGTCGTTTGTGCTTGTTTCGGGGCCGAACGTCGCCGATAGGAATTCCCTGATGTCCCTGCGCATTGCATTTGCTGCAAGCAACGCACCTCTTGCCGAGGCGGCGAAAGCCAGCCTGTCGCGCCGCTACGGCGATCACAACGAAGAGGGCGCGGATGTCATCGTGGCACTGGGTGGTGATGGCTTTATGCTCTCCACCCTGCATCGCACGCAAGATTTTCCAGCGCCCGTTTACGGGATGAACCGCGGCACCGTGGGGTTCTTGATGAATGCTTATTCCGAGCACGACCTAGTTGAACGGCTCGAAGCGGCCGAAGAGGCTGTCATCAATCCCTTGTCTATGGTGGCGGAGACAAACGCCGGCGATGTGCACAAGGCTTTGGCCATCAACGAAGTGTCGCTGCTCAGGGCCGGGCCACAGGCCGCGCGGTTGCAGATCAGCGTTGATGGCCAGATCCGCTTGCCCGAACTGGTCTGCGATGGTGCACTTGTGGCGACGCCAGCCGGATCAACGGCATATAATTATTCGGCGCACGGGCCCATCCTTCCAATCGGCGCGGATGTTCTGGCGCTGACTGCCATGGCGGCATTTAGACCGCGCAGATGGCGCGGCGCCTTGCTGCCCAAAACGGCCAGAGTGATGTTCGAAGTGCTCGATCCCGAAAAACGCCCTGTCATGGCAGAGGCTGACAGCCGCGCCGTCCGGAACGTCTTGCGCGTTGAAATCCGATCAGAACCAACGATCGCGCACCGGGTTCTTTTCGATCCGGGCCACGGTCTGGAAGAACGGCTCATCCGCGAACAATTCGTCTGACCGTTGCCTCAAACCTGCCGCGGTCTCGCCATGCGCCGCGACTAGCATCTAGGCCTCACCATGTGCGCAAGGTCCACCGATGCTCAGAACCCTTATCTCATGTCTCGTGGCACTCCTGCTGTTGCCTGTTTCGGCGGCAAGTCAGGAACGCGACCGTCTTGATCATCGCGGTGAACTTTTGGGTTGGGAAGCGGTTGGACGGCTCGACACGGCAACTGGGTCCTGTACCGGCACCTTGATCGCACGCGATCTGGTTCTGACAGCCGCCCATTGCGTGGTGAATTTGCAGAACGGACAGCTACTTCGGCCACAAAGCCTGACCTTTCTCGCAGGCTATGCGCACGGAAAGGCGATTGCTACGCGAAAGGTCACCAAGGTTGTGATCGCTGACGGATATAGTCCGACCGGTTTACCGATTTCCCGTCAGGTGCAGACCGATCTTGCGCTCCTGCGTTTGGACCGCGAAATCTCTAGTACGGAGGCAGACCCGTTCAAGATCCATTCGCGCGCGGTACAAGGGACCAAGGTTACACTGGTCTCCTACGGACGAGGGCGCAACGAGTCGCTGCAGCGTGAAAGCGGGTGCAGCCTGCTCGAAGAGTATCGCGGTGGCCTGATGACCTTCGATTGCGATGCCACATTCGGCTCTTCCGGTGCACCGGTCTTTACCCGCGACAACGGACGTCTGCGTATATTGTCGGTCGTGTCTATGGGCGGACCCGGAGCTGACGGGACAGACGAGTTTGTCGGGATGTCACTACCGGAGACAGTCGCATCGATGAAACGCGAGATGCGCAACGACGCGGCGCGCGTACCGGTGAGTGCAGGTGCAAAGCGCATCAAAATAGGTGAACGCGCAAGTGGGGCCCGGTTCGTACGCGTCGGCGAATAGCCGTACTCGCTCGCATGGGTGACCGGAGTTGAGTCTTTGTGAGGTTGGTGAGCCATGTTAGACTGTTCTTATTTTTCATGGAGGATATTGATATGGCAAACGCCGGAGAAACGATTTATCGCGTCAAAGTTGGTGCGCCCAAAAAAAGCGGGCAAGTGACAATATTGATCAAGTTCAAGTCCGGTGGCGGTACAAAACTCAAGCAAAAGGTGACCGCCGATATCGACGAAAACGACACTGCAAACGAAAAAGCTGCCAAGATCGTCGTAGCGATTAATGCGGCGATCGAGGCGCGAAATGAAAATAAAGGCGTCGAAGCTGCTCAACGGAAAATAAAATTTCCAAGCGGGACAGAGGTGCTTTTCCCTGAGGTTTACATTGGAAACAAAGCCAATTTCGAAGTGACTGGAGTCGCTTACAACACTGGTAAAACACAAGAAAGTACGTCTAAGAAAAAGCTGAAGCTGGCCCTGCTTGACCCTGCCCAAGGCCGGGATCGTGAAACTGCAATGGTTGCGTTCGCTGGTACGCCATCTGCTGGCGAAATAGAAATCCACCTCGGTGACCGAACCGTGATCCGCGTGCCAACCGCCAAACGCAGCGAACTAGATATCGCACAAACAGTTATGTCTCATTTAACCGAGGCGGGATGGCGTGCTGAAGTAACTGAAAGCGAACCCGATGATTTGTTGGCGGCGGAAGTCTGGCCGTCCAGCGTAACAATTCATGACTTGAACGGTGACGAAGTCTTTGTTGACGTGACAGACCCCGAAATAAGCTACGTCATCAGCCTTGATGACATAGTGACAGTCTGACTTGTAAATCACTTATCCGTCAGTGAGCGCCCCGTTCACCCATTCGCCAGTGGCTTCTTCGCCGCTGGCGTATCGCATCGTACCCGTGCCTTGGCGTTTGCCATTCAGGAACGTGCCTACATAAATATCGCCATTGGCGTAGGTTGCCGTGCCTGAGCCGCTAATCTCACCGGTCTGCCATTCGCCGGAGTAGCGGAAACCGTCAGCCATGGTGATGTCACCCTGACCATGGCGCTGGCCGTTCAGAAACTGACCCGTGTAGATTGTGCCATCGGTATAGGTGGCCGTGCCTTGGCCGTGGCGTTGGCCGTCCTGCCATTCGCCCTCGTACTTATACCCATCGGGATACGTCATCACGCCGTACCCATCATTGCGGGCATTTTTGAAACCACCCTCGTAGATCAAACCATTGGCGTAAACGGCTTTGCCCTCACCTTCGATAACGCCGTCCACCCAAGCCCCTTCGTAGGTAGAGCCATCGGGATATGTGATCTTCCCGGTGCCGTTGGCCAAATCGCCGCGAAATTGGCCTTCGTAGATTGACCCGTCCGGGTAGGTGACTTTGCCCTGACCTTCGATCTGCCCGGCAACCCAGTCGCCCTCATAGCGATATCCGTCTGTGCCTATGAACGTACCTGTGCCATGGCGCAAATCATCTTTGAACTGACCTTCATAGATGTCACCGCTGGTGTACTGAACCTTGCCTTGCCCCTCGCGGCGCCCTGCAACCAGATCGCCCTCGTAAACATCACCATTGGCTTGGGTGAGCTTGCCGTTCCCGTCGATCTGGCCCGCTTTCCACGTGCCTTCGTAGATCAGGCCGTCCGGCATCGTCAGCTTGCCCTGACCGTCGCGATCCCCGTTGGCAACACTGCCTACGTAGGATGACCCATCGGGATAGGTGATGGTACCATTGCCCTGTTTGACGCCGTTAACCCAGTCGCCCTCGTAGACGTACCCACCGGGGCTTTGCATTGTGCCGCGCCCGTGATGCAGCGCGTTGCGAAACGCCCCTTCGTACCGCACGCCGTTTGCATAAAGCGCTAAACCCTGCCCAGTGATCTTGCCATCCAGCCACGTGCCTTCGTAGGTCGACCCATCGGCGAAGACGATTTTGCCCGCGCCTTCGGGTTTGCCTTTCGTAAATTGGCCTTCATAGACCGACCCGTTTGGAAAGCGCGCGACGCCGTCACCGCGGATTTCACCTTCGACCCAGTCGCCAGTGTATTCGTACCCGTTGGGCAAACGATACGTCCCGGTGCCGTGCTGTAACCCGTTCAGGAACGTACCCTCGTACACGCCGCCATCATCATATTGCTTGGTCTGAACATCATCGCTTTGCGCCATGGCGTTGCCCGCCGCCACACAGGCGGCAAAGATGGCCCCGGATGCAAGTATTACGTGTTTCATATGCTCGTCCGCCCTGTTCATGTTCGTTGCCATGATCTTTGGCGAAAGGTTAAGCGAGCAGGCCCTGTCAGACAATGTCTTATCGATCTTGCTTTCCCTCGGGCTGGGTTCTGCTATGTCACCGGCGATGTCGGAACAGGGAGACGTCGACATGTCGGATCGATTTCGCATAACGCTGGCGCAGTTGAACCCCACCGTGGGCGACTTGGCTGGCAATGCTGCCAAAGCGCGCGCGGCGTGGGAGGCTGGCAAGGACGCTGGTGCCGATCTGGTGGCGCTGCCCGAGATGTTTATCACCGGCTATCAGGCGCAGGATTTGATCGTGAAACCCGCGTTCGTCGAGGCCGCGAATGCCGAGATTGCCAAGCTGGCTGAGGCTTGTGCAGATGGCCCCGCGCTTTGCGTCGGTGGGCCGTCCGTTGGCGAAGACCTCAAGCTGCATAACAGTTATTTCGTGCTGCAAGGCGGCAAGATCACTCATGTGGTGCACAAGTATTTCCTGCCCAATTTCAACGTCTTTGACGAGGTGCGCCTGTTCTCGCGCGATATGATGCAGGGCCCCGTGGCGGTGAACGGTGTGCGCATCGGCATGCCGATCTGTGAAGATGCCTGGTACCCAGACGTGATCGAAGCGCAGGAAGAAAGCGGCGCGGAGTTCTTTCTCGTGCCGAACGGCTCCCCCTATTTTCGCAACAAGTTTGAGACGCGATTGAACCACATGGTGTCCCGTGTGGTCGAAAGCGGTTTGCCGCTGATCTACCTCAACATGGTGGGTGGTCAGGACGATCAGGTCTTTGATGGCGGGTCCTTCGTGCTGAACCCCGGCGGGGCCTTAGCCGCACAACTTCCACTTTTTGACGAGGTGATCAGCCATGTCGACATGGAACGCACTGATGATGGGTGGCGTGCCGCGCATGGCGATTTCACCCAGCATCCGCCGGAAATGGAGCAGGACTACCGCGTCATGGTCACCGCCTTGCGCGATTACATGGCCAAGACCGGTTTCAAGAAGGTGCTGCTGGGTTTGTCCGGTGGGATCGACTCCGCCATTGTTGCAACGATAGCGACCGACGCACTTGGGGCAGAGAATGTGCGCTGCGTCATGCTGCCGTCCGAGTACACCTCAGAAGCTTCCTTGGAAGACGCCAAGGCGGTCGCGCAAAACCTTGGCTGTCGTTACGATTTTGTGCCGATCAAGGACACGCGCGATGCGGTCACAGATACTTTGGCCGATCTCTTTGCCGATACTGAGCCAGGCCTGACCGAAGAAAACATCCAGTCCCGCATCCGTGGGCTTTTGCTGATGGCGATGTCGAACAAGTTTGGCGAAATGCTGCTCACCACCGGCAATAAGTCAGAAGTCGCCGTGGGCTATGCCACGATTTATGGCGACATGGCGGGCGGCTATAACCCGATCAAGGATATGTACAAAACCCGTGTTTTCGACGCTTGCCGGTGGCGCAATGAAAACCATCGCGATTGGATGATGGGGCCGGACGGGGCCGTGATCCCGGAGCGGATCATCACCAAGCCGCCGTCGGCGGAACTGCGGGAAGACCAGAAGGATAGTGACTCGCTGCCGGATTACCCGGTGCTTGATGGCATTCTGGAAATCCTCGTGGATGAAGATGGGTCCATCGCGGATTGTGTTGCCGCTGGTTATGATCGCGCGGATGCGAAACGGGTCGAACACTTGCTCTACATCAGCGAGTACAAGCGCTTTCAGTCCGCCCCCGGCGCGCGCCTGTCAAAGCGCGCATTCTGGCTGGACCGGCGCTATCCGATTGTGAACCGCTGGCGAGATAACAGTTGATGACGGGTGAAATCGCGTCGACGCGATTTCGCATTTCCGTCGACGGAAATGCCCCCGTCAAATGGCGTTCGACACACCCAACCCACCGACGAGGATCAGGCTCAACGCCCAGACCACGTCAAGGTTGAACCACGACCGACTCAGGAACTTCAGCCCAAGCCAGTAATACATGCCAACGGCCAGCGCCCCTCCGGCCAGCGTCATGGCAACTGTGTGCACTGCTGCCACCAACAAGGCCGTTTGCACATTGCCGGACATCAGCGTGTAGGCCGATTGGTGGCCCGCATTGAGTTCGGAAACCGCGTATATGCCCAGATAGATCGGCACCAGCATCAACCCGGCTCCATGCGCCATCGCCGCCAGAAAAGACCATAGTCCCAGCTTGGTTGGCTTCACCCGCGCCAGAAAGCGGGGATGCTTGCGGTTGATCAGTAGGTAAACACCCAATCCGATCACCAGCATCCCGGCTGCAATTCGGATCTGCGTTTCCCATTCCACCAGTGTGATCATCATCGAAAATGGCAGCAGGATCGCGGTCATCGCCAGAACATGGCCGATCGCCAAAGCCAGCAGGGCGCTGCCAAGTGCCGCTGCCTTGTTCTCGAACAGCGCTGCCGACACGGCAAGGGGCCAGCCCATGCCGGGGTTCAGGCCGTGATACAGGCCCGAAAGGATGACGGCCCCCCAGAGGGCCGCCAAAGATGTCGTCGGATCCATGCCTCAGACGTTGGGATAGCAGAAGCTGTCGGTGGAACAGTCGCCGCCTTCCAGCCGGATCTGGTGCGACCGCAGGCCTTTCGGGAAATCGACATAGAAGTCCTTGTCGAGCGTCAGCCCGCCGTTTTCGCCGACATTGGCCATCACCATCTGTCCGCCTTCGTCATCGGGGTAAAACTGATCATCCCATGTCGAATAGAGCGAGTTCGTCCAATAGACGCGTTTGCCGTCACGGCTGATCTCGACCATCTGCGGGCCGTAGGCAAACGGCTTGCCGTTCGGGTGCGGCGTGCCGCGTGCAATGCCGCCGACCTCGACTTTGCCCGCCAGAACCGGGTTCATCGGGTCAGACACATCGTACTGGTGCATCTCTCCCAACCCCCAGCAGGCGACATAGAGGTATTTGTCGTCAAGGCTCAGGTCGATGTCGGTGACCAGTGGTGGCACCGCCTCAAACCCTTGCAGCATGGGCGGCAGATTCTCGGCCTTTTCGGGGCGCGGATCGATTGTGATCGTCTTCTTCGCCTGCCATTTGCCGTCATCATCGCGCCACCAGGTAAAGATCGACCCCTGCAGGTTGGTCGTATCCACCACGACGCCACAGAACCCATAGGATTTTGCCGGATCATGGGCCGGGCGTACTTCCAGCGCCATCTGATGGTTTTCGCCAAAATCGATCGTCTGGATATTCTTGCGCGCGCGCAAATCCCAGAAATGGATTACATGGCCATACTTGTTTGACAACAAGTCTTCAGGAACCAACCCGCCTTCGAATTGCGGTGGTAAACCCCATTCCGAGGATACCATGTAATCCTGCGGCAGGTTCCACCAGAAATCGTAGTGTTTGTCCTGCGGGCCGCGATCCATCTCGTAACGCCCAATGATCTCGAACGTTTCGCAGTCCATGATGAAGATACCGGGAGGGCCATCTGTCCCATCTTCGCCGCCGCCACCGAGGGTCGAGACATAGATGCCTTCTGGACCGCAATGGATTGTGTGCGGGCGCGAATAGCCGGTCTTTGCAAACACTTCTTCGGGTTCGATGATCTTGTGGATCTTCGCCTCCAGAGGTTCTTTCACATCAATGATGTAGATGCGCGATGATCGGATGCCGGGAACAATCAAATAACGACGTTCGAGGAACGCGTGACCTGTCAAAGGCGAAAGGGCCGACGAGCAGGCATTCCACCCGAAATGATGAAATTCGTCGCCTTTGTAGGGTACAATAATCTGGTGAACAATTTGGCTGTACGTGTCGGATTTCGGGTTCACATCGACGACGGCGATGCCGTCTGATTGCGACCCGTCCGGGCTGAGCATCACTGTAAATGCATAGTTTTCGACAGGCGCCTGCATGGCAAGTTGTGCCGTCGCGTGGAACGTTGGATCTGGTCTTAAATTCATTCTGTCTCCTCCCAAATGAATCGTTTTGTGGCTTCCTCCTCGGATTTGAAATCGTGTTAACCGGCTGAAAATTTTGTTTTTATCGCAGGATGTGTCTCAGGGCGGTATCACGTAATTCAAATGTAAGACAATTGAATTGCAGAGTCAGATTCGTTGCAAGAGAATTCGAATGTATGAATGGTTTCGGCGGAATTCTAAGAGGCCAGGTCATTCCCACCAGCGGTCGATTTCCGCAATCTCGTCGTCAGACCAGCCAAAGTGATGCGCCACTTCGTGAATGACGACATGCGCCACAAGGTCTTCCAGCGTGTCGTGTTTGCGCTCGCGCCATTCGAGAAGAATGGGTTCGGCAAAAAGCCAAACCGTATCTGGAAAATGCGACGGCTCCGTGCGCGATTTCTCGGTCAAGGGAATGCCGTCATAAAGACCGGTTAGTTCCGTTCGGTCCGTGATGCCAAGTTCCGCCAACATCTCGGCATCGGGCCAATCCGTGACACGTAGGACGATGTCCTGACAGTGTGCCCGAAACGGCTGCGGCAGCCCGTTCAGGGCTGCCGTCGCATATCGTGTGATGTCGTCGATGTCTGATGCCATAAGCGCATCAGCCCGGTTGACCCGCAAAGGTCAAGCGCTGTCAGAGCAGAAGCTGATAGCTGTGAGGGACGTAGTGGAAGCCATCACCCCGCGTCTCGACATATCCCAGCGCAGGGAACGGCATGTGATAGCCAACGAACGGAATCTTGTCGGCAGCCAACATCCCCAAAACGCGGCGACGGGTGGCAGCGGCGGCTTCTTTGTCCATGTCAAAGCGCACTTCCCAATCCGGGTAGGCCAGTGACCAGACATAATGGTTGGCAAGATCGGCAAACAGAACAAGCTGCTCACCGCCGCTTTCCAGGCGATAGGTCATGTGACCCGGCGTATGGCCAAACGCAGCCATTGCTGAGATTCCCGATGCCACCGTGCCTTCATCTTCGAGGAAGGTCATATTCTCCGCCAAAGGTGCGACGTTGCTGGCAAAGCGTTCGTTGTCTGTGCCTGACCAGTGATCAAACTCGGCGCGCCCAGTGATGTATGCCGCGTTGCCAAAGGTAGGTGTTCCGTCGGTCATCATCCCGCCAATGTGGTCGCCGTGCATGTGCGTCAGAACCACGTGGGTTACGGCGTCGGCGCTGTAACCGGCCATTTCAATCGCCTGCGAGGTTGCAGCACCATTCAGACCGGTATCGAACAAGATCAACTCTCCACCGGTATTCACCAGTGTCGGTGTGAAAAAGAACTGCGCTTTGTCGGTTGGGATCATCGCCGCGTCCGATGCCGCATTAAACGTGTCCGCATCGACGTTCATGCCGAAAATGCCCTGTGGTTCTTCGACTGTGCGTGACCCGACCAGCATTGTGGTGACTTCAAAATCACCAACGCCAAAGCGGCTGATACGCGGGATCTGCGGGCCTTGCGCGTGACCTGCAGCCTGCACCTGAGTCGATGCCAAACCGGCAAGCGGTGCTGCTGCAGCGCTGGCCAGCAGCGTGCGGCGGGTCAAAGAAATATCGGACATTTGTTCGCTCTCCTAATTTTATCGATTTTTTAAACTAGCATTGTCAGAGGCTAGAACATGCACCTTCACGGATTCGTGAACGCCCAGATTGGCAACCCCTTGCCACCGGCGTTTTCTGGACAAACCAGCCGCCATGTGGGAAAGGGCGCGCCAACAGGAGATCTCCGATGACCACCACTCGATTTGCCCCGTCGCCGACCGGCTATATCCACGTTGGCAACCTGCGCACGGCGCTGTTCAACCACCTGATTGCCCGCAAGTCAGGCGGCACGTTCATTTTGCGGATCGACGACACCGATCCCGAACGGTCCAAAGAAGAATATGTCGATGCGATCAAGCAAGACCTGGAATGGCTCGGCCTGACCTGGGACAAGATCGAGCGGCAGTCAGAGCGATTGGATCGCTACGCGGATGCTGCCGATAAACTGCGCGAGATGGGCCGGTTTTACGAGGCGTTCGAGACGCCAACCGAACTTGATCTCAAGCGCAAAAAGCAACTCAACATGGGCAAGCCACCGGTTTATGACCGCGCGGCGCTAGCATTGTCGGATGCGGAAAAAGACACGCTTCGTGCTGAACGCGGTGATGGTGTCTGGCGGTTCAAGCTTGATCAGGAACGGATCGAATGGACCGATGGCATTCTGGGTGACATCTCCATTGACGCGGCCAGCGTGTCGGACCCGGTGCTGATCCGCGCAGACGGGCAGGTGCTTTACACGATTGCTTCTGTCGTTGACGACACCGACATGGGCGTGACCCACGTCGTGCGCGGCTCAGACCACGTGACGAACACGGCAACGCAAATCCAGATCATTCAGGCTCTGGGCGGCTCTGTTCCAAGCTTTGCCCACCATTCGCTCTTGACCGGGCCGCAGGGCGAGTCCCTGTCCAAACGTTTGGGCACATTGGCGCTGCGTGATCTGCGCGAACAGGGCGTTGAACCCGAGGCACTGCTAAGCCTTATGGCGCGGCTTGGGTCGAGCCAGCCTGTCGAATTGCGTATGTCGCTCGACGAGATCGCCGAAGGGTTTGAACTTGATCACTTTGGCTCCGCTCCGACGAAGTTCGACGTGCAGGACTTGTTCCCGCTCACCGCGCGCAAACTGCACGGGTTGGACTATGCGGTGATGAAAGATGACCTCGCCGCGTTGGGTGTGCCCGACGACAAGGCGGAAGCGTTCTGGAGCGTCGCACGCGCCAACATCACAACGCGCAAAGACATCGCCGCATGGTGGGAGCTTTGCTCACAGGGCGCGGAACCGCTTGTGGCAGACGAGGATGCCGAGTTTATCGCCGAGGCGATGGCGCTGCTGCCCGACGGCCCGTTGGACGCCGACAGTTGGAGCACATGGACAACAGCCGTAAAAGAAAAGACAGGCCGCAAAGGCAAGGGCCTCTTCATGCCGCTGCGCAAAGCGATCACCGGTCAGGAGCGTGGCCCTGAGATGGCTGACCTTTTGCCGCTTCTGCAAGTCATTCCGGCCCGCAAGCTGGCAAAAGGCTAGCGCTTAACCTTTGCGCGTAAGGCTTTGACAGCGTCGGGGTCATCGATCCGTCGTTCGATGATGTCGACGGCGCCGTCACGCGTCTTTGCTGCGGCGTCTGCCAGATCAGCCCAATCGCTTTTCGACAATCTGTTCGTGGCTTTCAGAACCTGAGCCATCACATCAAAGCGGTCGCCACCATCTTGCATCAACGCCGCAAACCCGTCTTGCATCAGATTGCTGGCTGAAACCTGCCCGATGATGATGCGATCATAATCCGGTTTGTTCCGTTCCTTTTGGGCTGACATGCGACAGCCCAAATCCCAGAACACCCGTTCGACGCGGTGTACAACGTCGATGGCTGTACCCGGATCGTTCACCCCGGGGGACAAGGCGCGCGATGCAATCTCTGACAGGATAACAACGCCAAAACGCGCATCCTGTTCAAACGTGCGTTCGTCACCAAAGGTGAAGTTCTCGGCAATGCGTTCGGCATCAACCTCTTTGTCAACATAGGCGATTGCGGTGTTTTTCAAAACCCAACCGCCTGGATGGCCTGTGACCCAAAGCTTCGCGTCGTTTTCCGCAAGAAACGTGTTCAGTTCCGCAAGGCTAATGAACTGGACATAGCCTGATACCGGGGCGTTGATCGCAATAGCATCATCCGGGATACGGGGGGCGTCTGCCGCTGGCAAGGCTCCCAGATTGGGCTTCTCGACCAACTGACGCAGCGGTTTTGTCGCCGCTTCTTCGACCATGCCGAGCGTGTGATCGAGGCTCCCCAATTGGCTAAGGTGCGCAATCCAGCGCAGGATGGCCACGATGATCATCACGATGCAAAGCACGGTCAGCGCAAACACGATGACCGACGCGGACTCGCTGTAAAACCCGGCGCGGAACATCACGATGGCGCTGAGCGAAAACAGGAACGCGCCAACAAACACTGACAACACGTTCAAAGTGGTCATGTCGCGCATCAAAATGCGATAGACACGCGGTGTTGCCTCTCCAGCCGCTGACCGGAACGCCGACACCATGATGCCCAGCGAAAACGTGGTGACCGCAAGCATGGAAGACGCCAGAATGTTCAGGATCGGCAGTACGGCGTCGCGGGAAAATCGTGTGACCCATTCTTCAGGGATCGACCGGTCGGTTGTCGGGGCAATCACCGCAACCAGAAGCGCCAGCAAACCAAACAGCGAAATGCGAATACCCGGGCGCCGCCAGAGGCGCTGCAAAAGAAGCCAAATCCGTTCCCGCATTAAGGTCTCACCCGCGCGCCAATACTGCTGAGCATGTCATCCACAAAGGAACGCTCGAAACCGCTCAGAAGTTGCGCGCGCGGATAAATTGGCGCGTCGCGGTCATCGCGCACGGCAGTGTCCCACCCTTCGGTTGTGGTCATGAACCGCGTCGCCCCAGCCTCACCAAACTCGCGCAGATACCCTTGCATGACCGCATCAATGTAGCTCAACAGGATCGGGTGATCTTCATTTGGTGGCGCGGCTGCATGGGGCGGGATGGCATAAATGGAAATGTCGCGCACAGCGTCCGCCTGATGCGTGACAGCATCCGACACCGAGATGCGGTCATACGCATATTCGCGCGCATCCAACGCGACCCAGTCGTCGTTCGGAACCGGCGCGATCACGCCTTCGATTTCGGCATTCTCATCCCGCACAACCGACAAGAAAGCAGCAGGGCGCACGGGTGCGCGATGCCAGACGCGACGCCAGCCTTTGATCCGCGAGCGATGCACAGGTGCAAAGCTGTGTGTGTCGCGATTAACCAGCGATCCATAGCCAAAAAAATGGGGATGTTTGTCTTTAGTACACACACGCGTCTGTTTGATGTATATCAAGGATATCTATGCACGAAGCGTTAGCTTTGGCTATCAGAATAAAAAGGACCGTGCCTGTGCGTGTCACCAAACGAACAAATATCGCCATGCGCGTCCTCATGTTTTGTGCAGCAAACGCCGACAGGCTTGTCACCAAGGCCGAAATCGCAGAGCGGTGCAACGCGTCGGAAAACCATCTGGCACAGGTGATCAACCAGCTTGCTCAGCTTGGTTTTCTGCACACACAACGCGGACGCAATGGGGGGCTGTCACTCGGCCGACCCGCAGAGGACATTCAGATCGGTGATGTCTTCCGCGTGCTCGAAGCGCCGGTGCCATTGGCCGAATGTTTTGCCGATGTCGACAACACGTGCCCGCTGACCGAGGCATGCCGCCTGCGCACGGCGCTGACGGATGCGGTTGAAGCCTTTTACCAGTCTCTGGATCCGATCACTCTGGATTCCCTAGTCTGCCGCAATCATGATTTGCTGCAAATCCTCAATCCAACCGGCCTCTGCCCGGAGCGAAATGAGGCTGTCCCCGTTTGAGGTCTTGAGCGCGGACGGGATTCGGTCTACGACAGTACACAGTCGCGATGGGAGAACCGGCAATCGCCGGTGCCGAAGGAGCAACCGCCCCCGGAAACTCTCAGGCCGTAGGACCGTCGTGACCATAAACTCTGGAGAGACCCCGGGACAGATCGGGGCGCCGAAGGGATAACGATCTCAGGCGAAAGGACAGAGGGGGCATAGGACGAACGTGCATTCGCACGCTTTGGAATATGCCGGTTGTTTATCTCAGATACACCCGGCCCGATGGGAAGGGATGACGTGTGAGCGAACTGAACCGCACGCCGCTATACGACCTGCATGTCGCGCTGGGTGCCAAGATGGTGCCCTTTGCAGGCTATGAAATGCCAGTCCAGTACAAGCTGGGTGTGATGAAAGAGCACCTGCATTGCCGTACCGCTGCGGGGTTGTTTGATGTCAGCCATATGGGCCAGGTCGTACTGCGCGCCGCTGATCCCGATGTCGCGAAATCCGGTTTGGAAAAGCTGATCCCGCAGGATGTGCTTGGTCTGGGCGACGGTCGGCAACGCTATGGCTTCTTCACTAATGATGCCGGCGGGATCGAAGACGACCTGATGTTCGCCAATCGTGGCGACCACCTGTTCGTTGTCGTTAACGCCGCCTGCAAGGACGCCGATGTTGCCCGCCTGCGCGATGCGCTTGAGCCAGAGGTGACGGTCAAGCTTTTGGAAAACCGCGCACTCTTGGCGCTGCAAGGCCCAAAGGCCGAGGCGGTTCTGGCCGAACACCATCCGATGGTGGCAGACATGAATTTCATGGATGTCGCCACTGTGCCGCTCGCTGGGGCGGAATGCTGGGTCTCGCGGTCTGGATACACCGGCGAGGACGGATATGAGATATCCGTCCCCGTGGCAGCCGCCACGGACCTCGCGCAGGCCCTGCTGGCGCATGAGGATGTTGAAGCGATTGGTCTTGGCGCGCGAGACAGCCTGCGGCTTGAGGCAGGGCTTTGTCTTTATGGGCACGATATCGACGATCAGACGTCACCGGTTCAGGCGGCTTTGACTTGGGGCATCCAAAAAGCCCGCCGGTCCGGCGGGGACCGCGCAGGCGGTTTCCCCGGTGACGGCAGAATTCTGCGGGAATTGTCCAACGGCGTTTCCCGCAAGCGCGTCGGGCTACAACCGCAAGGCCGCGCGCCGATGCGCGAGGGCACACAACTCTTTGCCGACGAGACCTCTCAGGACGTTATCGGAACCGTGACTTCGGGCGGCTTTGGCCCCAGCGTCGGCGCGCCGGTTGCGATGGGGTATGTGCAAATCGCACAGGCAGAGGTTGGCACCGCACTTTACGGCGACGTGCGCGGCAAAAGACTGCCTGTCACAGTAGCAAAACTGCCCTTCGTGGCACCCGGATTCAAACGCTAAACACCAAAGAGGGACTTATGAAATACACCGAAGAACACGAATGGCTCCGCGTCGAAGGCGACGAGGTGGTTGTTGGCATCACAGCACATGCGGCAGAGCAGCTGGGTGATGTCGTTTTTGTCGAACTGCCCGAGGAGGGCGCCACCGTCAGCAAGGATGACGAGGTTGTGGTGATCGAGTCGGTCAAAGCCGCATCCGACATCCTCGCCCCGCTGGATGGCGAAATCACCGAAGTGAACGAGGCCATTGTCGACGAGCCGGGCAAGGTGAATGATGACCCCGAGGGCGAAGCGTGGTTCTTCAAGCTCAAGATCGAAGACATGTCCGCCCTCGACGATCTGATGGATGAAGCAGCCTACAAGGCCTTTATCGCGTAAACCTGCGCGGCGGTGATGCCCGTCGCATTGGCATATTTTTGAAAAGAAGAAGCACAGGGGCGGTGTTCCGTTCCGACAGTTTGGGAGTGTTTCCATGGGGTATGATGCAATCGACTACCTGCCATATGACTTTGCCAACCGGCGTCATATCGGGCCGTCACCAGACGAAATGGCAGAGATGCTTGAGGTGCTTGGTGTGGGGTCTCTGGATGCGCTGATTGACCAGACGGTGCCGGAAAGCATTCGTCAATCCGAGCCGCTGGATTTCGGCAAGGCGCTGTCGGAACGCGAATTGCTGTACCACATGCGCAAAACGGCCTCCAAGAACGTGGTGCTGACTTCGCTCATCGGGCAGGGCTACCACGGCACGGTCACGCCTCCTGCGATCCAACGGAACATCTTCGAAAACCCCGCCTGGTACACGGCTTATACGCCCTACCAACCCGAGATTTCACAAGGCCGTTTGGAAGCGCTGTTGAACTATCAGACCATGGTCAGTGATCTGACCGGGTTGGAGATTGCCAATGCATCCCTGCTGGATGAGGCCACAGCCTGTG
>CAZCOX010000022.1:0-2777 GCA_964500115.1 uncultured Rhodobacterales bacterium | reverse complement strand
CTGACCGGGTTGGAGATTGCCAATGCATCCCTGCTGGATGAGGCCACAGCCTGTGCCGAAGCCATGACCATGGCGCAACGTGTGGCGAAATCGAAAGCCAAGGCGTTTTTCGTTGATGAGAATTGCCACCCGCAGAACATCGCGGTCATGCAAACCCGCGCAGCACCTCTTGGGATCGAAGTCATCGTTGGCGATGTGTCCAAGATGGATGCGGACGCCGTGTTTGGCGCGATCTTCCAGTATCCCGGCACCTACGGCCATCTGCGCGATTTCACAGATGACATCGTGCGCCTGCACGAGGCCAAGGCAATCGCCGTCATGTCGGCAGACCCGATGGCGCTGTGTCTGCTCAAGGAGCCGGGCGAAATGGGTGCTGACATCGCCGTTGGCTCCACCCAGCGCTTTGGCGTGCCATTGGGGTATGGCGGGCCGCACGCCGCTTACATGGCGACAAAAGATGCCTACAAGCGCGCCATGCCGGGTCGGATTGTTGGGATTTCCATCGACAGCCATGGCAACAAGGCCTACCGCCTGTCGCTCCAAACGCGCGAGCAGCACATCCGTCGCGAGAAAGCGACGTCGAATGTCTGCACCGCGCAGGCACTTCTGGCGGTGATGGCCGGGTTCTACGCGGTGTTCCACGGCCCCAAAGGCCTCCGCGCCATTGCACAACGCATTCATCGCAAGACGGTCCGCCTTGCCAAAGGGTTGGAAGCTGCTGGCTTCAAGGTGGAACCAGAGGCGTATTTCGACACGATCACCGTCGATGTTGGCCTCTTGCAGCGCGGTGTGTTGCAGGCGGCGATCCGCGAAGGGTTGAACTTGCGGCGGGTCGGCAAGACCAAGGTGGGTATCACGTTGGATGAACGCACCCGTCCCGCAACAATCGAAGCGGTCTGGCGTGCGTTCGGTCTGTTCCGAGAAGATGACGACCTGACGCCGAAATACCGTTTGCCGGACGCTATGCTCCGCACGTCGGATTACCTTCAGCATGACGTGTTCCATATGAACCGGGCCGAGACAGAGATGATGCGCTATATGCGCCGTTTGGCTGACCGCGATCTCGCGCTTGACCGCGCGATGATTCCGCTTGGGTCTTGCACCATGAAGCTGAATTCGGCGGCGGAGATGATGCCGGTCAGCTGGCGCGAATTTGCCGGGTTGCACCCTTACGTGCCGGATGATCAGGCCGAAGGCTACAAAGAGTTGATCACTGATCTGAATGCAAAGCTATGTGCGATCACGGGCTACGACGCGATCTCCATGCAGCCGAACTCTGGCGCGCAAGGCGAGTACGCGGGGCTTTTGACAATTTCCGCTTACCATCGCGCCAAGGGGCAGGGGCATCGCAACATCTGCCTGATCCCGGTCAATGCGCACGGCACCAACCCGGCGTCCGCACAAATGGTGGGCTGGAAGGTGATACCCGTCAAATGCGACGACAACGGCTCCATCGACCTCGAAGATTTCCACGCAAAGGCAGAGCAGCATTCCGATAATTTGGCCGGAACGATGATCACGTACCCGTCCACCCACGGCGTGTTTGAAACCACCGTCAAGGAGGTCTGCGCGATCACCCATGAACATGGCGGGCAGGTCTATATCGACGGGGCAAACATGAACGCCATGGTGGGTCTCAGCCGCCCGGGCGATCTCGGCGGCGACGTAAGCCACCTCAATCTGCACAAAACCTTTTGCATTCCGCATGGCGGCGGTGGCCCTGGCATGGGGCCGATCGGTGTGAAGGCGCATCTGGAAGAGCATTTGCCGTCGCACCCGCTCAGAGGTGCAGGCGCGGTCAGCGCCGCACCGTTTGGCTCACCGTCGCTGTTGCCGATCTCTTGGGCATATTGCTTGATGATGGGCGGCGAAGGCCTGACGCAGGCAACGCGCGTGGCGATCCTGAACGCCAACTACATCGCAACGCGCCTGCAAGGGGCTTACGACGTGCTCTACCGTGGCGACGAAGGCCGCGTGGCGCATGAGTGCATCCTCGATGTACGACCGTTCGAAAAATCGGCTGGCGTCACGGTCGAAGATATTGCGAAACGATTGATCGATTGCGGCTTCCACGCCCCAACGATGAGCTGGCCTGTCGCAGGCACCTTGATGGTGGAGCCAACGGAGTCTGAAACCAAGGCAGAGCTGGACCGCTTCTGCGATGCCATGCTGGCCATTCGGGCCGAGATTCAGGCCATCGAAGACGGCGATATCGACGAGGCCAACAATCCGTTGAAACTCGCGCCGCACACGATGGAAGATCTCGTCAAAGACTGGGATCGCCCCTACAGCCGCGAACAAGGGTGCTTCCCACCCGGTGCATTCCGTGTCGACAAATACTGGCCGCCAGTGAACCGTGTGGACAACGCCTATGGCGACCGGCATCTGGTTTGCACCTGCCCGCCAATGGAAGACTACGCTCAGGCGGCGGAATGAGGTTTGGGGTGGGCTGACACAGGCGGCCCACCTTGTGACTAAGACGCTTTGGAAAAGTCATTTTGCTTCAAAGCAGACTTTCCCAAAAAGGCGTCTGTGGCTTATGCGTTGTCCAGCAAAAACGCCATAACATCGCGCACCCGGCCCCAAGTTTCGGCATTTGGTGCACAAAGCAGGTAACCTGACCGCATGTCAGCGCGGTATTCGGACCCATCAAGGCACGCGACGTGCCCGCCTGATTTGCGCACCATCAGTGCACCGGCAGCGTGATCCCACGGCGACAGGTTGCTGCACAGCACAAAATCGATATGCCCTTGCGCCACCATTCGAAACTCATGCGC
>CAZCOX010000021.1:18598-20925 GCA_964500115.1 uncultured Rhodobacterales bacterium | reverse complement strand
CAGCGCCTTACTTTGCTGTCCCGGACAGAGATCGAAAGCGCGCAAGCCGACTGCATAGCTGCCGCAGAAGCGGGTGATCGCGCTGCTTACTTGCGCGCCAACGAGGCGCTGCATATGGCGATCTACAAGGCCACGGGTAATCCGTACATGGCCGAGATCGCGTCTGAGTTCCGGCGCCGTACAGGCCCGTTTCGCGCCAAGAAATTCGCAACCAAACAAGACCTGATTGATTCAGCCAAGAGCCATCAGGAATTGATCGCCAACATCTTCAGCGAGGATTCGGCGATTGCCTCAAACGGTATGCGAACCCACATGACTCACAGCTTTCTGCAGACGCTAAAAGCCAATTAATCTGCGAAAAACTCCGAAGCCCCTTGTCACTGCGCACAAATTAATATTTTTGTATACATAAAGTGACTCGCTGCGGGGAGACGTGCCATGGGCGTTGCAGAAACCAAGATATATCCAATCAACACCGGCTGGCTCGAAGCTGATCTCGGAACCTACATTTTCTGGAAAGGTCCGGCAGGCAAGAAGTACTGGAACCCCGTGTATTGCCACTATGTCGACACAGGCGAGCACAAGATCCTGATCGATACCGGCCTCTGCGACGCGGAACGCGCCACCAAGTACCACCACAAATGTGACAAGCGCGGTTGCCTCGAAGTGCACGAGCACCTTGAGCAAAAACTCGGTGTGCACCCCGACGAGATTGACGCGATTGTCTTTACCCACCTGCACTGGGACCACGTGCAGAACATGAAGAAATTCAAAAACGCCCGCTACATCGCGCCGAAGGGCGAGATCGAAATGGCTTACAACCCCCTGCCCCTGTACTACCGCACCTACGAATGCGGCATCCTCGATATCGAACCGGCCTATGCAGGCTGCGTTTTCGAGGCGGTTGAGGATGAGTGCGAGGTTCTGCCCGGCATCACCATGTTTCACACGCCCGGCCACTCTGTCGGCCATATGGCCGTGACGGTGGCGACCGCGATGGGTGACATCGTGGTGGCGGGTGACGCGATTTTCGTGGAGCGTAACCTTGAACCCAACCCGTCCGAAAAATGGCGGCATTGGGTCCCTGCCCGCTTCGTGAACTCGTATGAGGGTTGGAAATCGGTCGAAGAAATCGACAAGCGCGCCGATTACGTTCTGCCCTGCCACGACGAAGCCGCCAATGCGCGCTCTGACGTGTTCCCCTACGAAGCCATGCCGCTCCGCACACGTCGCCAGCGCATCCCCGGCTTCCAGTTCTATTTTGGCGACATGCCCGAGGGCATGGCAGACAAGGCCGCCCCCGCGATGGCAAAAGACGATGTAGACGCCTACCTCGACAGCCTGACCGATCCGAAAGACATGGCCGAATACTAGGGCAATGACCCGGCGCATCGACACGCTTGCAGAGGTGGCGTCACAATACGACGGCATCGTCTTTGACCAGTGGGGTGTCCTGCACAACGGCAGCACCCCCTACCCCGGTGCCATTGCGTGCTTGAACACTCTCAAACAGTCTGGCCAGCGCCTCACGGTACTCTCCAATTCCGGCAAACGCGCGGCCCCCAATGCGGCGCGCATCGCCGATATGGGCTTTGCGCCGACGCTCTTTGAGTTCGTCATGACGAGCGGCGAAGCTCTGTGGCAAGAGATTGCGGGCGGTGCCGTCTCAGAGCGTGCCTTCCACCCAATCGAACGCGCGCCCGGCGATGCGGCTGCATGGGCTGGCGGGCTCGACATCGAATTCAGGGAGACGCTTGAGGGGGCTGATGCGATCCTGCTCATGGGCTTGCCCGATGGCTCGAAATTGGATGGGTGGCAAACTTTTCTGGAACAGGCGCTTCAGCGCGCGCTACCCGTCTTTTGCACCAACCCCGACCGCAGCAGTCCGCGTGCGGATGGCCTTGTCATCTCACCCGG
This sequence comes from uncultured Rhodobacterales bacterium, assembly GCA_964500115.1. Classification (GTDB taxonomy): domain Bacteria; phylum Pseudomonadota; class Alphaproteobacteria; order Rhodobacterales; family Rhodobacteraceae; genus Marivita. The sequence continues at coordinate 19,008 of CAZCOX010000021.1, read as the reverse complement.
AGCGCTGGCTTTTGCCTACCGCGACATGGGCGGCAAAGTGCGGTTCTACGGCAAACCGCACCATCCGGTTTACGCCGCGCTGGAACAGGCGCTTGGCGCGAACAACCTGTTGATGGTCGGCGATAGCCTCGAACACGACATTGCGGGCGCGCAGACAGCTGGGTGGGACAACCTGTTGATCGAAGGCGGCTTGTATGCAGCAGCCTTTGCGACAAGCGATGCACAGACCACGCTCGATGCGCTTGTTCGCCAAAAGGGCAGCGCGCCACCAACCTATCGAATGGACCTGCTGTCATGACCCGACCCGACCTGCTAACCCCCGCTTTTCGCGCGCTGTCCGCACGGCTCGGGCAAGACCCGCTGCAAGTGCAAGGCCCCGGTGGCAACACGTCGATTAAGGCGGATGGCGT
>CAZCOX010000021.1:0-18498 GCA_964500115.1 uncultured Rhodobacterales bacterium | reverse complement strand
ATCACGCCGGAAACGCAGGTGATTGTCCTTCACAACCACGGTCTGATCTGTTGCGGAGACAGCGTGGATGACGTGAGCGCCCTGATCGCTGAGGTCGAAACCCGGCTCGCGTTAGAGCCTTGTGACACCGCAACGACCCCGCCAACAAAAAACGCACCAAACGGTTTCAGCTGGTCTGAATATGGATGGCTCGCGCAAGACGACACAGCAGCCACATGCGCCTTGGGCGGCACGTATTACCCTGACCACGTTGTGTTCCTCGGCCCTGCCCTGCCCGACCGTGATCACGACGGCGCGCCACCCGCAATTTTGCAGCGCGGTGACGGTGTGTTGATCCGCGACGACGCAACACCATCGCAAAAAGCGATGCTGCGCTGCCTGTCCGATGTTCTGGCACGCATCCCGGCGGAATGGTCGGTCGACCCGATTGGCCATGACGCCGAAGCCGAGTTGCTCAACTGGGACGCAGAGAAGTATCGCCAGGCCTTGGCGGCCCGTACCTGATGCTGTCGCTTGGCATCGACATTGGCACATCAGGCGTCAGAACCGCCGTCCTGAACGGCGATACCGTGGTGGCCACGGCACGGTCGAACCATCCCGCTCAAGACCCGAGCAACATAGACGCCGGCAAGTGGTGGGACGCCGTCGCGACCTGTTTGGATCGACAAATGGTGGCCTTGCGTGACGCGGGCCACAACACAACCGACATTTCAGCCGTTGCCGTCGATGGCACCTCCGGCTCCATGGTTTTGACCGACGCAGAGCTGCGCCCAGTCAGCCCTGCACTGATGTACAACTCCAAAGGGTTCGAAGCCGAAGCGGCCCAGATCGCAAAGCATGTTTCGGGTGATCACATCACCAGCGGCTCCAATTCCGCCCTCGCCCGCGCGATGCGGCTTGTATCGGTCGCGTCCGACAACCCGCGTCATTTGTTGCACCAGGCCGATTTCATCGCAGCCAAGCTTTTGGGCCACGGCGGACATTCCGATTTCAACAACACTTTGAAAACCGGCTTCGATCCCGAGGTTGAGGCGTGGCCAGACTGGATTGGCAATGTGGTTGATCCCGGGCTTTTGCCAAAGGTCCACGCGCCGGGCGAGAGACTTGGCGTAGTCTGCGCAGATGCCGTCGCAAGGTTTGGATTTTCACCCGACACGCAGGTCCATGCGGGCACCACCGACAGCATCGCCGCCTTTCTTTCTGCGGCCCCACTAGAAGAGGGCGTTGCGGTCACATCGATCGGCTCGACACTTGCCATCAAGCTCCTGTCCCGCACCCGGATTGATGACCACGCGATTGGGCTATACTCACACCGACTGGGCGACTTCTGGCTCGTCGGTGGAGCGTCGAATACGGGCGGTGCTGTGCTTGCCAACTTCTTCACGCCCGAAGAGCTTGCGCGTCTGAGCGCCTATATGGACCCGATGCAATCGACGGGCCTCGACTATTACCCTCTAGTGCGGCCCGGTGAGCGCTTTCCGATAAACGATCCGGATTTACAGCCAAGGCTTGATCCGCGCCCGGACAGCGATGTTCTGTTCCTGCAAGGCATGTTCGAAGGCATCGCGAGGATTGAGACCCAGTGCTATTCAGAGATGAAGGCCTGCGGCGCGGAATATCCGAAGAAAATATACACCGCTGGCGGCGGTGCGCAGAATTCGGTTTGGACCACCATTCGAGCGAGCATGCTTGGCTTGATGCCCGCTGCTGCAAGATATTCTGAAGCCGCAATAGGCACAGCCATCCTTGCAGGTAGCTCAGAAGACTAGTCGTCTTCACAGCTATATTCTCGCATAGGTTGCATTTACAAGTGTCAATTGTGACCGCTTTGCCGGTTTCAGCAGTGCGTCCCAACCCAAAGCCCCTGCTCCGATGTCCGCCATCAATCGTCTTGCATATGCGCGTGGGGCCTTGATGGTATCGATGCGTTCCAGAAGGTAGCCCAGCAACATGAACTTGGCAGCGTTGCCTTGCTCTTTTGCCGTTATCCAGACGGCGCCCAGATGTAAGTGGGAGGCCAATTCATCCATTTGCCGTTCACACGCATCTTGGGAATGCGCAAACCGGAGTTCGTTGCAAAGCCGTGGAAATGCGCGATGCATCTGAGCGGAGTTTACCCTATTCTCATTCGGTTTCTTCTTTTTATCCAATTGAGTCGAATTAGTCTCTTTGTGCCCCTCATCTTGAGTGTCAGTGCCCCTCATTTCCGACGGGTTCTTGCCGCCAAAAGCGCTGAGTTCCGCAGTGATTTCTTCAAGGAAATTGTTCAATGCAACAAGATCGAGCTTACGTCGAAACAGTCTCTGAGAGGCGCCTTTCAGACGCTCGTAAGCCGTTGATTGGGCAGCCAGCTTTTTGAGTTCTGCAAGACCAATCGCGCAGCGATCTTTGAGCTCAGCCGACTTCAGGCGTTGCTTTTCTTGCGTTTGCGCAATCGCCGAGAACTCTGCATAACGATGGACAATTGGCATCAGCGATAGCCCGGTCGCAATTGTGATGTTGCCCGATGCATCTCGGCGGGCCCAGCGTTTTCCGTTGCCGCTGACCTTGCGTGTAACCAGCCCCAACGAGACCAGTTTCGCCACATGTCGCTCAACCGTTTGAACGCTGACATGCGCGCGCTGTGCGAGGGCTGCGTTGGACGCAAAACATATGTGATTGGCGTCACAAGTGGTGTTCACGTTATCGCTTCGAAGGAAGGATAGCATGGCTCGCAAAAGCGCGATGCTGGTGCCTTTCAGCCCCAGGGCCTCCCGGGTTTGCTCAATCACTCTGAGCAGCTGCCATTTGTTTTGCACACAGCTTCCCTGCCCCGTCGGATCAACCGACAGGTGTGCCCCTGCTGGAGCCATTGCTTGAACTGTTTTCATGGTTTGCCTGTCGGCAAAGAAATCCCGTTCGCTCCAAAGCGTTTTATCTTGTTTCGCGAATCGGTGGCTGCTAGGATCTAGGTGTCAAACTAAGAAGCGCTTTTTGCGCAGCAGCCCTCGAAACTCCGGTTTTGAGGGTTTTCTTTTGCCAATCTCTCCTTTGTTGCTCGGTCCTCAGGATTCATCCCGCGGATTTACAGCTGTAAACTCCGCGAAGGATTTCTTGATCATCTCTTCGAGATGCGCGTCGAGCCAGTTTGCGAATGCCGCGTTCTGGCCTGTTTTTTTGATGGATACGGCAATGCTGCTCTTTCCGGATTTGATCGTGACGCCGTCAACAGGCGCGACCTCCCTGCCCTGCGCTGGCCTTGCACCGCGTCGCGAGATTTCTTGCAGCAAATGCTCAAGACGGTCATCTGACGTGGTCGACTGATCAAGCTTGCGCAGAATGGCTAAGGCGGAGGTTGCAGTAACCTTATTCGCGATGAACGCATCGGCAAGCGCCGTCCATTTGGGGCGGCCTGACTTTGGCGCCGGGCCAATCACGTCACCCACATCGTCGGGCACATTGTCAGAGACCTTGGTCAGGTGAGACAGGCCAGGCGCGCTGAGGCTCAGAACCTGTCGCACGGTTTTTGTGTCGTGCCCGGCAGCCTGGATGACGGCCGCAAACCGCGCTTTTTCGTAGAATGACAAATTGCGCCGCGCGGCGTTTTCCAGGCCCTTGGCCAATAACGCTGTCTGATCATCCAGATCCTGCACATTGGCGCGCACTTTGATGCGCAGTTCTTGGCACGCTTTAAGCCTGCGTCGGCCATAAATGATCTCGAACCGGCCTTGCGTGGCAGAGCGGCGCACGAGGATTGGCACCTGTTGGCCACCGCCCGCAATGCTGTTCTTAAGCGCTTGGAAGCCGTCGGTTTCTTCATTGGAGTTTACAGTTGTAAACGCGTCCAATCGGTCTTTCGGCCCCCAGTCGTCAATCAGCGCGGTGTCGATCTCACGGATGGCGGACAAGGAGCCTTGCAAGGCACCAAGGGCAGGTGCGCCAGAGCGGGCAGGGCGCTCCGCGCCGTTTTGCGAGGACTGGGCGATTGTCTTGGCGATGCCAGACAGGTCTTGCAGTGATTTTCGTGCCATTAACCCCGCCCCCAAGCCTTGTGCATCATCGCTTCAACCTCTTTTCCGACCGCATCCATCGACTGACGCGCGCGGTCATAGGTGGCACGGGTCATCTCGGATCGGACCACCTCATAAATCGATTGCTTGAGCATTGTCGCATCGCTGATCGCCGTGCTTTTCAGCGCGGTTGCTGCCATGACGCGGTCAAGAAAAAGCGCGCGCATGAAAGATGACAATTGCTGTGATGGAATGTCGGTCGGCTCGTCACGCGTGATTAGGAATTTGAAATGATCGTAGTGTAGGGCTGCCCCGGCATCTTCGATGACACCCATGTACGCGCCTGCCAGTTCGAGGAATTGCGCAGTGGACGACACGTCGAGCATGGAGGGCGTGAGCGGCACAATCAGAGACGTCGCGGCCGCCATGCCGGAAATCGTCAGGAACCCAAGCTGCGGTGGGCTGTCCATCAGCACGATGTCGAAGTCGTCTTCAACCTGCGCCAATGCGTTTTGGATGCGCGAAAAGAATGGCTGGTCCGGGTTCGAATGAACGGCGGATTCTGTCTCGAACTCGGACAAAAGCAGGCGAGAGGGCGCGAGGTAGAGGCCGGGAAAATAGGTCTCGACCATTACGTCGGCCATCGGGACGGGATCGTCGTAGCGGATGGCATCGTAGATCGTGAGCCCATCGAATTCGATTTCCGGGCTGATCCCGCACATCGATGTCAAAGACCCCTGCGGGTCAAGGTCTACCGCCAAAACGCGGTAGCCTTTGAGTGCGAGGTAGTGGGCCAGGTGAATTGTGGTCGTGCTCTTACTGCTGCCACCTTTGAAGTTCATCAATTGCCAGATTTGCAGCTTTTCACCGTCCCTCCGACCGGGCAGATATCTGCCTTTGGTGCGGGAAGATTGTTCAAGAACCTGGCGGGCGTTTCTGATCTCGTCTGCGGTATAGTAACGCCTGCCGCCGCGCATTTCGGCGGGTTCGGGCACCGTGCCCTCGGCGTGCAGTTTCCGCATGAACTGACCAGAAACACCCAGCAATTCCGCGGCTTCGGGAGCGGCAAAGGACCGAAGAATTTTGGTGCTGTCCGGGGCGAAAGCCGACAACAGATGTTCGCGGATCGCCGTGTTCAAACGCGCTGAGATATCCGTAGCCAACTCGGAGGGCCGGTCGGTCAGGATTGGTGTCACGGGAATCATCTAGTTGCCCCAATCTGCTCAATATGGCTTTTTTCGCGCCACTTGAGATTACAGACGGCGATTCACGTGCCTAAGTCAATGTTTTTCTGATATTTCGTGTCTAACACAGGGCAATATACAAGATAGCTTAAAGTGAACTGGTGGAGTTTACAGCTGTAAACTCCGTCTGATTTGCAACGCACCGGGTTGCATCATGCGGCCTGGGGCAGGGGCCTTCGCCCAACGCTCACGCGGCGTAGGTATCGCGCAGGACGTTTTTCTGAACTTTGCCCATCGTATTTCGTGGCAGTTCTTGCATCACCTGGTACTGGCGCGGATGCTTGAAACGGGCCAGCTTGTCTTTGACCACGGCCTCAATGCTGTCTGTGGCAACAGACGCGCCCGGCTCCATCACCAACGCGGCGATGATTGCCTCGCCGAAATCCGCGTCCGGGATGCCATATACCGCTGATTCCAGAACGCCGTCGATGTCGTTAAGGACCTCTTCAATCTCTTTGGGGTAGACGTTGTATCCCCCGGTGATGATCAGGTCTTTGGACCGGCCGACAATCGACAAATAGCCGTCATCGCTGAACTGGCCCAGATCGCCCGTGATGAAGAAACCGTTGTCCCGTAGCTCGGCGGCAGTTTTTTCCGGCATCTGCCAATACCCTTTGAACACATTTGGTCCGCGAACTTCGATCATACCAATCTCGCCATTGGAAACGGCTTCTCCGGTGTCCGGGTTGGTCAGGATGACCTCAACGCCGGGCAGCGGCTTGCCAACGGTGCCGGCGCGGCGGTCACCGTCATAGGGGTTGGAGGTGTTCATGTTGGTTTCGGTCATCCCGTAGCGTTCGAGAATGCGATGACCCGTCCGTTCGGTGAATGCCACATGCGTTTCGGCAAGCAAGGGTGCACTGCCGGAAACGAACAGGCGCATGCCAGAGGTTAATTCAGCGTCAAGGCGGTCGTCTGCTAATAGACGCGTGTAAAAGGTCGGCACACCCATCATCAGTGTCGCGTGGGGCAGGGCGGCTACAATGGCATCGATATTAAACGCAGGCATAAAGTGCACACACGATCCGACCAATAGCGAGGTATTCAGCGCGACGAACAGACCGTGGGTGTGAAAGATCGGTAAGGCGTGGATCAACGTGTCGTCTTTGGTAATCCGCCAAAGGTCAATCAATGCAACGGTGTTCGACAGCAGGTTCTCATGCGTCAGCATCGCACCTTTGGACCGGCCTGTTGTGCCAGACGTGTAAAGGAAGGCGGCAAGGTCGTCCGCGTCTCTGTCGACGGTCTCGAAAGATGTCGGTTTGTCGCTCGCTGGGTCCGTCAGCGTCCCGGACCCGTCGGCGTTTAGGGTGAGTAGCGCTGCACCTACGTTCTCCGCGATGTCGGTTAGCGTATCCACATTGCTGCTGTCGCAAACCAGAACGGTCGGCGTGGCGTCATTGACGAAATAGGCAACCTCATCGCGTTTGTATGCGGTGTTCAACGGCAGGAAGACGCCGCCTGCCTGAAGGGTGGCGGCATAGAGTGCGACCATCTCCGCACTCTTTTGCGCCTGAACAACGATGCGGTCACCGGGTTTCAGGCCTGCTTCGACAAGAACATGTGCAATCTGCGCCGCGCGGTCGATAAATTCTGCATAGGTAATGTCTGGCGCATCATCACGTTTAAGGAAAACGGCGTCATTGCTGGTGTGAAGGGCAAAGAGGTGGTCGTAGAGGTGGTTGGGCATCAGGCCTGCACCCTTCTTGTCTTGGTGTTGGTGGTCACGTTCGGGCGGAAACCAGAACTGGTTGAGATCGTCCCGTCCTGAACAAATCTTTCGTGGTTTTGTTCGATCAGTTTCAAGTCATACTCATAATTTACCATTGCGCCAGCAGACTGTTTGATCCCGTTTTCCGACAGGTCGGCAGCGCCATGCACGGCGTAAATTTGCGCGCCATTGCCAAGATGAAAGCGGGCAACCGGGTCAAACGGGGCGCCAGTGTCTGTCTTGGCGGAAAGCAAATAGGTGGCTGCTGCATTGCGGATATCGTCCGGTGTCGCAGTGCCATCAAGGACAGTGGCAAATTCAGGGTTTCCGGCATGTTTTGCCAACCACGTTTTGAGCCTTGGGATCGGCGATAGGGTGACAAAGGTTTGGAGGCCAGGCAGTTCTTGGCGCAGCTCTGCCACAACCTGTTTGATCAGCAGATTGCCGAACGAAACGCCCTTAAGCCCTGCCTGACAGTTCGAGATGGAATAGAAGACCGCTACTTTGGTGTCATGCGCCGCGCGCTGTTCCCGCGTTTCCGACAGAACGCGCTGAATGGAGTCGGGCACGTTCTGCGTCAGCGCAACCTCCACAAAGATGAGCGGTTCATCGGGCATGGCGGGGTGGAAGAAGGCAAAGCAACGCCGATCCTCCGGGTAGAGGCGGCGGCGCAGGTCATCCCAGTCTTGAATGGCGTGCACGGCCTCGTATTCGACGATCTTTTCGAGGATGCTTGCCGGTGTTTGCCAGCTGATCTGGCGCAAGACGAGGAAACCGCGATTGAACCAACTGCGGAGCAGGTGGCGGAAATCCATGTCTGTGCGCGCCAGTTCCGGGTCTTGTTTGACGGCTTTCAACAGATCCGTGCGCATCTTGACCAAAGCTAGTGTCGCACCCGGTGGTTGGTTCAGGCGGCGCAGCAATTCCTGGCGGCGCGGTTCGGCATGGTAGCCGATTTCGTGGTAGTCGCTGATGGCGTGCGTCGTCTTGTACTGGTCGATGGCATCTTCCAGCGCTGCGAGATCAATTTCCAAACCGGAGTTCAGGAAGCTGAAAAACGTTAGTTTCTCGTCCTCGGGGAGGGTTTCGTATCTGGCAAGGATTGCCTGGGCGAGGGTGATGCCCGACACCTCGCCTTCGGCATCGAGAAGCGCTTCGCACATTTCTTCGATCGAGCGCGAGTCGCTGGCGGAGGTGCGGTACCGCGCGCGCTCAAAGATTGTGGTGAGCATATCGCCAAGAAAACTGCGCTGAGGCATTGTTGGCTGATCCTATTTGAAACCGACGGACTGCGCGGCGAGGTTGATTGAAAGTGTCATGGCCCCCTCGTTTACAAGCCAACGCCGAATTTCGAAACTGCGCGCGCCACTTGTGTGCATCGGGTCAGCTTCGGTAATGGCGCGTGCGTCTTCGAGTGAGGCGGCGCGATAGATGATAAGGCCCTTGCCTTGCATCTCATCGCCGCTTTCATCCGATAGCGGCCCGGCCAGAAACAAGGCGCCTATTGCCTCTTGTTCTGCCTGGTACGCCAAATGGTCTGGCAAAGTCTCCTTAACTTTTGCGGGGTCTCCAGCCGGTGTGGAAATGACCATGTATAATTCCTGCGCGAGCGCGCCGCGCGATTTGGCTTCTGCTTTATAGTCGTTCCACGCGGGCACGATGGCGTCTCCGATGCTTGATTGAAAGAAAATCGATTTTATTTGACTTGAGCGTTTATTATCGTCAAAAGATGACTCGATCAACTAGGAGTTTCACATGCGTTTTCTCGTTGGCACGGTCGGAAGCGTGCAGAGCGTTTTCGCCGTCGATGGTGATGCGGCCACAAATCTGACCGCAGCACTTCCCGAAATTGGGCAAGACCTTTCGGCACTTGTTGCATCACCTGAGCTTGTCGCCAAAGCGGCGCAGGCGGTGGGCAGCGGTACAACGGTTCCGGTTTCCGAGATCACGCCGGCACTGCCGATTGCACAGCCGGGCAAGTTCATTTGCTTGGGTCTGAATTATATCGACCACATCAAAGAAGGCGGGTACGACATTCCGGATTATCCTGCCTTGTTTATGCGGGCGAGCAATTCGCTGATGCCTGCGGGCGCGCCGATGGTGCGTCCTGCGTGTTCGGAGCAGCTCGACTATGAAGCCGAACTTCTGTTCATCGTCGGCAAAGGTGGGCGCCACATATCTGAGGCCGATGCTTTGGATCATGTGTTTGGCTATACCGTGTTCAACGATGGTTCGATCCGCGAATACCAGCGCAAGACGCACCAGTGGACGCCTGGGAAAAACTTTGACGACACGGGCGCAGTTGGCCCGTTTGTTGTGACACCTGACGAGGTGCCGGAAGGCGCATCAGGGCTCAAGATTGAAAGCCGGGTAGGGGATGAAATCCTGCAATCGTCAAACACGGCCAACATGATTTGGGGTGTGGCAAAGACCATCTCGATCATCTCTGAATACACCACACTGTATCCCGGTGATCACATCGCCATGGGTACTCCGCCGGGTGTGGGCCATGCAAAGAAGCCGAACCCGCGTTGGCTGCGCCCCGGTGAGACAGTTGATATCGAGATCGAATCCATTGGTATTTGTTCGAGCCCGGTTGTTGACGAAGCATCAACAGCAACCAAGACGGCTGCTGAATGATGGCGGACGGAACGGACGTGCGCGAAGCGGCGCAAGAAGCGGTTCGCGCGCTGAGGGCGCGGAAGGCGAAGCTTGATGATGCCTCGCTTGACCTGATCCTCAGGGACGCGCGGTCTCATTATGCATGGACGGACAAGCCGGTTAGCGATGACCTGCTGAAGACGATCTTTGACATTACCATCCAAGGCCCGACGAGCATGAACACATGCCCGGCGCGGTTTGTCTTTGTGCGCAGCGACGCGGCCAAAGATCGTTTGGCCAAATCGTTAAAGCCGAAGAACGTTGAAAAGATGCGGTCTGCGCCGGTCACCGCAATCATCGCGTGGGATCCGCTGTACTGGCAGCGGCTGGATTTCCTGTTCCCGCACGAAGACCGCAAGCCACTATTCAACGGCAAAGAAGACTATGCCCACGACACGGCCTACCGGAATTCGACACTGCAAGGCGCGTATTTCATGATCGCCGCGCGAGCGGTTGGGTTGGACGTGGGTGCGATGTCTGGCTTCTCGAACGCCATCGTCGATGAAGAGTTCTTTTCCGAAAACGGATGGAAATCGAATTTCCTGTGCAACATTGGTTACGCAGATGAAACCGCGCTGTTCCCGAAATTGCCACGTTTCGCGTTTGACGACGTCTGCGAGGTGATCTGAAGCGCCATGGCTATCCGACAAAAGACAACGGTGACGCTCAAATACAGCGGCGAAGGCAAAAGCCACTCCAGAACAGATATTCAAGTTCGCGATCTGGTCGCCATTGTTGATGAACCGGTCGAGCGTGGTGGCACTAATGAAGGGCCGTCGCCGACTGAAATGGCATATGCCGCTTTGATTGGCTGCACGAACGTCATTGGTCAGAAATGCGCTGACAAGCTTGGCATCGATGTTGGGCACCTCAGCTTTGCGATGGAGGTCGATTTCGACCGCCGGGGTGTATTGCTGATGGAAGAGGTCGATGTGCCGTTCAAAGCCGTGCGCATCGCTGTCACGGCCGACGGACCCGCAACCGAAGATGAGCTGGCGCAAGTGGCTCGGGAGACCGAAAAGTACTGCGCCATCTCCAAATTATATCAGAACTCAGGCACGGATCTGACTGTGACCTGGGCGAAAGCTTAACCTCATCATCCCAGGGAGGATCAAATGAAACATTGGATCACACGAACCGCTAGTGCGGCTGCGCTTGCAACGCTTACAGCAATTCCCGCATTCGCTACCGAGACGGTCAAAGCCGTTGTCATCGACGGATACCCGGCACGGGCGCTTTGGGTGAAGGAATTCACCAACTTCTTTATTCCAGAAGTGGACAAGCGCCTTGCTGAGACAGGCAATTACCAGATGGAGTGGCAAGAGAACTATGGTGGCTCCATCGTAAAGCCGCGCGGTGTTCTGGAAGGTGTACAGCTGGGTCTGGGTGACATCGGTATTGTCACAACGATCTTCCACTCCTCCAAACTGCCGAGCCAGGGTATTTCCGGCTCTACACCGTTTGTGGCCTCTGACGCGCGTGCTGTTGCCAAAGCGGTTGACGAGATCGCGCGCGAATTCCCGGCGATGAACAATGAATTCGAAGCACAGAACCAAGTTTATCTGGCAACCGGCGTTGTGCTCGACACGTATCAGGTGTTCTGCTCTGACCCTGTTTCGTCGGTGTCCGACCTTGAAGGCAAAAAAATCGCCGGTGCGGGTCTGAACCTGCGGTACCTTGAGGGCATCAAGGATGCGGCTGGTGTTCGTGGTGGTCTGACTGACTTCTACAACATGGTTCAGACGGGTCTGGTTGATTGCGCAATGCTGTGGCCCGAAGCGGCGGCAACGTTCAAAATCTCCGAAGTTGCGCCTTATATGCTCAAAGCCGATCTTGGTGCTGTGAACTCTAAAACGATCACTGCAAATGCAGACTACTGGAACAGCCTTCCGGACGAGGTCAAAGACGTTCTGAAAGAAGTGTCGATTGCGTACCGTGACCATGTTGCGGGTATCGCCATGGATCGCGCACAAGCGTCGCGCGATGCGTATGTCGAAGCGGGCGGCACAATTGTTGAGGTTTCTGCAGAAGATCGTGCAGCCTGGGCAAACGCAATGCCGAACATTGCGCAGGAGTGGGCAACAACCTTGAACGAAAATGGCGAAGCCGGAACAGATATGCTGGCGGCATACCTGCAAAAGCTTGCCGCCGAAGGCTTTGACGGTGTGCGTGACTGGACAAGCGCTGGCGGCTAACCCGTGAGCGCGTGATCCGAAAAGGGCCATACCTATGTTCAAGTCCGCAGTTGATGGCCTGTCCCGGGTCGCTCATGGCATCGCAATTGCGACCAACGCTTTAGGGACCCTGGTGGTGCTGGCGTTGGTCGTCATCCTGAATGTCGATGTGATTGCGCGGGGATTATTCTCCGCGCCGATCAAAGGCACCTACGAAATGGTGCAGTTCTCTGTCGTTCTGATCGTCTTTTTGCAATTGGCCGACGTTGTGCGTGTTGACCGACTTACGCGGTCAGACGGCTTTCTGAATGTCCTGCACGGCAAGAAGCCGGGGCTTGCTGCCAATATGCGCCGGATCATTAACGCAGTTTCGGCGATCTTTATGGCGCTGATCGCCTACATTACGTTTCCCGAGTTCCTGCACATGTGGGACACACAGGATTATTTTGGCGTTCCCGGGCTGTTCACGCTGCCGTGGTGGCCGGTAAAACTGGTCATCACCTTTGGCACAGCACTGGCCTGTGTGATCTTTGTGCTGAAAGTCATCACGGCGCAGGACCGTCCGCAAATGGTACGCGCGCCCGAACATGATGAGACGTCCAAATGACCCCGATTGAGATTGGCCTTATCTCGGTCATTGCCATCGTCTTTCTGATCTATTCAGGTGTCTACATCCCGATTGCCCTGGGCATGGTGTCGTTTATCTCCATCTGGTTGATGCGGGACAACTTCACCCTCGCGCTGAACCTGCTCAAGGTGGCGGTTGGCGACAGCGCGATGGAATATACCTTTGCGACGATCCCGCTGTTCACCTTTATGGGATTGATCGTCTCTAAGGCCGGGTTAGGGAAGGATATCTACGAAGTTATGACCATGCGGTTTCGCAAGGTCAAAGGCGGGATCGGCATGGGCACCGTGGGGGCAAACGCCGTCTTTGCCGCCGTAACGGGGTCTTCTATCGCGTCCGCGTCGGTCTTTACCAAAGTGTCAGTGCCTCAAATGCTGGCGCAGGAATACAAGCCGCGTTTTGCCGTTGGCGTGGTTGCCGGTTCTTCGGTTCTTGGCATGATCATTCCGCCCTCGGCGATGCTGATCATCTATTCCTTCGTGGCCGAACAATCGGTCGGTGACATGTTCCTTGCCGGTGTAATCCCGGGGATCATGCTGGCCTTTGCTTATGTGATCGCGATCTGGTTCATGGGGCGGTTCACGCCAGGGTTTGTCGGCGGACGCGTGGTTGACGACAGTGAGTTCATGACAAGGCGCGAGGTTGCGTCGAAAACGCTGCCGACGATCCTGTTGATCACCATTGTTCTGGGTGGGATCTACACAGGCTGGATGACTGCTGTCGAAGCGGGTGCTGCTGGCGCCTTGGTGGCGTTGATCATCGCGGTGGTGCGCAAATCGATGACGCCCAAGGCGTTCTGGGATGCTTTGCTGGAAACCGGCCATATCACGGCTGCCATTCTGTTCCTCATCACGGCGGCGTCGATCTATAGCCGTATGCTGGGGCTTGCCGGTTTGCCGAACCAGCTCGAAGACATGCTGGTTGGCAGTCAGGCCAACTTCTGGACCATCATGCTGCTCTATGTGCTGCTGATGTTGTTCCTTGGAACGCTGCTTGATACCGCATCGATCATCCTGATCGTGGTCCCGCTATTCTTGCCGCTGGCAGAGGCGTTGGACATGTCGCTGATCTGGTTCGGGATCATTACCGTGGTCGGGGCCGAAATTGGCCTTCTCACGCCGCCATTGGGAATTTCCTGTTTCGTAATCAAATCGACGGTGGATGATGATAGGATATCGTTGAAGGACGTGTTCATGGGCGCGCTGCCCTTTGCGTTTGTGATGTTGATCGTTCTGATGCTTTTGATCGAGTTCCCAATTCTCAGCCTCGCGCTCATCTAAGGAGAGACGCCATGCGTAACGTCACCAAAGACAACCTGACCGATGCGTTTGAGAGCTATTTCGGGCCAGACACCGATCCGCGCTTTCGAGAGGTGATGCTGTCTCTGGCCAAGCACCTGCACATGTTCGCCAAGGACGTGAACCTGACCCATGGGGAATGGGACAAGGGTATCGCATTTCTGGAACGCATGACGGAATTCACATCGAAAGAACGGCACGAATTTGTGCTGTTGTCCGATGTGATGGGGCTGTCGTCGCTGGTCGACATGATCAACAGCGTCCCCGGTGGAACAAGCAGTTCGGTACTTGGGCCTTTCCACGTGTCCGGTTCGCCAACCATTCCGTTCGGGTATGACATGAAGCGGCACTATCCCGGCCCGGTTCTTTTGGCGACGGGTGTGGTGCGCAACATGGATGGTGAGGTGATCGAAGGTGCCGAGCTCGACATCTGGCAGACCGCGCCCAACGGGCTGTATTCCAGCCAAGACCCCGAGCAGGACACCTATTCTTTCCACGGTATCCAGTACACCGATGCTGAAGGGCGGTATGGGTTTACCACCGTGAAACCGGTGTCCTACGAAGTGCCGACAGATGGGCCGGTGGGTGACATCCTTGATGCCAGCGGGCGTCACGCGTGGCGGCCGTCGCACCTGCACTTCATCATCAAGGCGAAGGGGTATCGCACGTTGGTGAGCGAGATCTTTGCGGATGGTGATCCATATTTGGACGAGGACGCGGTGTTTGGTGTGCGGTCCGATCTGATCATGACCTACGAGGAACAGCCAGCAGGAACATTCCCAAGCGAAGGGTACGAGCTTTCGGGCAAGGTTGATGGCCCGTGGCTGAAAGTCGATTTTGACCTGACGCTGGTTGCCGAAGACTGAACTTTCGCTATTGCCAAAGACGGCGCGTCAGGCGCCGGTCTTTAGGCCAGTGTCCCGCTGCCCAGAAGGCCCGACAGGAACGCCCCTGTCATCTTGTAGTGGTTCAACAAACGGTCGCTGGCCAAGTCGGCGTCGCGCGCAATGGATGCGTCTAAGATGCCAGTGTGTTCGTCACCAACATCGCGGCTTTGGTAGTTCAGCGCGTTGCCAGCAAGATACCGGTAGCGAATGTTCAGATCGTAAAGCTGCGAACAGAACTTCACCAAAATCGGCGATTGCGCATTGGCAAGAAGCGCCATGTGAAACTCTTTGTGCAGCGGCTCGAAGGCATCCGATCCGCTGGACTTTGCGCGTTGCATGCGGTGATGGGCCAGGACAATGGTTTCTTCCCAGGCATCCGTCGCGTTTTCGATGCTTTCCCGCAACGCAAGGTCTTCGAGCGTGCAGCGCAGCAGAAGGATTTCCTGAAAGTTTGCGCTGCTGACTTCGGCGGTTCTGAACCCGCGCTGATCCAATCGTTCGACAAGGTTGTCGGACGTCAAAAGCGAAAGCGCCTCGCGAATTGGCGACGCGCCGGTGTCGAGCCGTTTGCGCAGACCGTCGATTTTGAGTTTCTCACCCGGTTTCAATTCGCCGGTGACGATCATTCTGCGCAGCGCGACATACGCACGCTGCGTCGCTGACCCTTCGGTAAGCTCGATATCCTGACTTATGACATTCATACGCGGTTCCCATCGCTCGAATATCGGCATCGCTACTACGATAACGCAGCAAATGTCGACAAATTGCCAAGTTCCCGTGCCGAAAAGCGTGGCCTGGGCCGTTCTATGTATCGTGACACGAAAATCAAATTTCGCGATATATTGACAAACATAATATAAAAATCGATATTTTTACGGCAAGTAAAAAATAACGCAATCTTTAGGGAGGGGACGAAATGACCCTGAAAAGCAAATTGATCGGCGGTCTGCTGGCGTTCACGATGGCGGGTCCTGCCGTTGCGCAGGCCGTCGACGGACCGTCTGTCTTTTGGAAGGTGTCTATGTGGGGCAACCCCCGCGCGCTATCCGCCGGAATGGAGGCGATGGCCGAGAAAGTTCGCGAAGACACGGGCGGCAATTTCAACATCAAGATTTTTTACGGCGGCCAGCTTTCTGGCGCACGTGAAAATTTGGATGGTCTAAAGATCAACGCGTTCGAAGGTGCCGCGATCTGCAACTTCTACCATCCTGGCAAGAACCCTGCGTGGATGGTCTTCTCGCTGCCGTTCCTCCCGCTTGGTGATCCGCAAGTCGACAAGTATGTGCGCACCAAGATGTTCGAGCATCCCGCGATTGTCGCGGATATGGAAAAGTGGAACGCGGTTCCCTACGCATCAGGTTTGCTGCCGCAGTATGAAATCCTGGGCAAGGGCAACCCGCCGACCAATCTTGAAGACTGGGCTGGTCTGCGTGTACGCGCTGGGGGTGGTCTTGGCGACGCGATGGTGACACTTGGTGCGGTCAAGCAGACGTTGCCAGCGGGCGAGACGTCTACCGCGTTCCAGCGTGGTGCGCTTGATGCAGCGGCATTCCCGTACACCTACGCGCACGTATCGTTCAAAATCAGCGAAGAGGCGGATTGGTTCACGTCGAACCTTGCGCCGGGCACGTCTGAATGTGGCTGGTTGTGGAACAAGACGGCGTATGACGCGCTGCCTGATCAGTACAAAGAGCTGCTTGCCAAGTACCGCGATTTGGTTCTGGACACCGAGCTTGAGGCCTATGCCGCTGCAGATGAAAAGAACCTGCCGGTCTTTGAAGAGACGATGACCAAGATCACCTACACCGATGAGCAGCTTGCCCAGTTCCGCGAAGTGGCGGGCAAGCCTGTGTGGGATGCGTGGATCGAAGCCAACAAGGATGCATTTGATGCGCAAGGCGTGTTCGATGCGATCTTTGAATATGCCGAGGAAGCACAAGCGGCAATGAACTGATCGTTTTGCTTCCCGTCCGGGGGCAGGACTGCCCCTGGACAACCGATCCACGACATTTCCGGAGTCCGCTATGTCTGACCGAGCCGGCCTTTTGGCGACATCCGACAGGGCGTTGATCCCGGTCGAGAATCTTACAAATCTCTTGGCGGCGTTTGCAATCTTTGCGCTGATGTGTCTGGGCGTGGCACAGATCGTGTTGCGCACCGTGTTCAACACACCGCTCACCGGCTACATCGACCTGGTGGAGCTTTCGATGGCATCCATGGCGTTTTTGGGCGCGGCCTATTGCCAGCGGCTGGGTGCCCACATCCGGATGGAGCTGCTGATCGGGCGCTTGCAGGGCAGGGCGCTTTGGCTTGCCGAAAGCTTTGGCCTTTTGGTTGCCATGTTCATCATCGGTGTTCTGGTCTGGTTCGGGTGGGATCACTTTGTTCGCTCTTACACTCTGGGCGACACGACGATTGATGCGGAATATCCGGTCTGGCCGTCCAAGCTTCTGGTGCCCATTGCCTTTGCGATCTGGTGGTTGCGCTTGGCGGTACAACTGGTCGGATCGCTGCGTCTGGTCATTGATCCAACGCGCGAGCCGGTTGGTGTGGTGCTTATGAAAGACGTGGCACATCAGGCACAGGACGAGATTCACGAAATCATGGGCGACGAAGGCGCGGGCAAGTCATGATCCTTGGTATTGGGTTCGAAAGCCCGTTTACGGTTGGGCTGATCGCGCTTGGCCTTTTGCTGCTGCTGATCTTTGTCGGCGTCAGGGTGGTTTTTGCCGCTGCGATTGTCGGCTTGTTTGGGCTGGTTGAATTGCTGGGGTGGGGCCCTGCCGCGGGTATCGTTGGCACGATTCCGCATTCGAAGTCGTCGACATACGCGCTGAGCGTTTTGCCGATGTTTATCTTTATCGGCTTTCTGGCCTACCACGCCGGAATGACGAGCGCGCTGTTCGATGCGGCGCGCAAATGGATTGGCTGGGTGCCGGGTGGGTTGGCCGTGGCGACGGTGTTTGCGACGGCCGGGTTCGCCGCTGTGTCGGGCGCCTCGACAGCGACCTCTGCCGTATTCTCGCGCGTCGCGATTCCGGAAATGCTGCGCTACGGGTATGACCGTCGTTTGGCGGCAGGCGTGGTTGCGGCAGGTGGGACGCTTGCAACGTTGATCCCCCCATCGGCGATCATCGTGATTTACGCGATTATCGTTGAGGAGTCGGTGGGCAAGCTGCTGCTCGCGGGGTTCCTTCCCGGTGTCGTTTCTGCGTTGATCTATGCGGGTATCATTATTGTCTGGGCCATGGTCCGGCGGGATGATGCCCCGTCTGTTGGTGGCTTCACCTGGGGCGAACGGGTGAAGTCGCTGCCCGGCGTTCTGCCGATCTTTATCGTCGTTTTCATCATCATCTCGGCCATCTACGGGGGCTGGGCCACGCCGACAGAAGCCGGTGCTTTGGGTGCTGCGGTCGTGTTCAGCCTCGCGGTGCTGCGGGGGACGAAATGGAAAGAGATCCAGGGCTCGCTCATGGAAGCGGCCAAGCTGACGGTGATGATCTTTTCGCTGATCTGGGGCGTTCTGATTTTTGTGCGGTTCCTCGGCTTCTCGGGTCTGCCAGAGGCGTTTACGTCGTGGATCGTCAGCCTTGATGTGCATCCGATGGTCATCATGATCTGCATCCTGTTGGCCTATGCCATTTTGGGTATGTTCATGGATGCCATCGGAATGCTTTTGCTGACCTTGCCGGTGGTGTATCCGGCGGTTATCGCGCTTGGGTTTGACAGTATCTGGTTTGGCATCATCGTTGTGAAAATGGCCGAGGTATGCCTGATCACGCCGCCGATTGGATTGAACTGTTTCGTGGTAAACGGCGTCAGGCCGGATATTCCGCTGACCGACGTCTTCCGCGGGATTGCGCTTTTCTTTGTGGCGGACGTTCTAACAATCGCGGCGCTGCTGGC
>CAZCOX010000020.1:0-21881 GCA_964500115.1 uncultured Rhodobacterales bacterium | reverse complement strand
CATCCGCGAAATCGTGGAAGTGGCCGGTGCGGAGGTCGACATCAACGACGAAGGCACCATCAAGATCGCGGCGCCAAATGGCGAAGCCATTAAGAAGGCTTACGACATGATCCACTCGATCGTGGCAGAGCCGGAAGAGGGCATGATCTACAAAGGCAAGGTCGTGAAGATCGTCGATTTCGGTGCCTTCGTGAACTTCTTTGGCAAGCGTGACGGCCTGGTGCACGTATCCCAGATCGAAAACCGCCGCCTGAACCATCCGTCGGATGTGCTCAAGGAAGGTCAGGAAGTCTTTGTGAAGCTTCTTGGCTTTGATGACCGTGGCAAGGTACGCTTGGCGATGAAGATGGTCGATCAGGAATCCGGTGAAGAAATGGCGCCGGAACCGAAGACAAAGAAAGAAGACGCTGAGTGATAAATTACACTCAAGTATTTGAAATTAAAGCGCCTCTTCAGAGGCGCTTTTTTTCTGTGCAATTTGTTCTAACTCACTGCCATGCTTGGGGGAGTGATAGCGATGGTGGTGATGTTAGCAGGGCAGGCGGTTGCCGAAACTGTGTTTGATGATTTTTCCGGCGAGGCTGCAGGCCGTTGGGATTACGTGGCAGATGGCGTGATGGGCGGCGTGTCGTCCGGCCGCGCGGATATCATTGGATCGGGAGCAGCGTCTGCGCTGCGCCTCTATGGCAAAGTCAGTACGGAAAACAACGGTGGCTTCATTCAGGTGCGCCGGCGCGTTTCCAATGACTGGGCGGAGTCAGTCGAAGGTTTGCGTCTGTCTGTCAGGGGCAACGGAGCGCGATACTACGTCTTTCTCAAGACCCCGAAACTGTCGCGCGTCTGGCATTCCTACCGTGCATCGTTTGGCACAACCAGTGACTGGAGAACGATCGAGATTCCGTTCAACATGTTCAGCCCGTCGCACATGGGTATGCCCGCGATGTTCAAGCCCAGCGAAGTGAATAGCCTCGCCATCGTGGCCTATGGCGATGATTTTTCTGCCGACGTATCGGTGCGGTCCGTCACGGTGTACTGACCAAAAAAAGACCCCGGATCAATGTCCGGGGCCAAGTCCAACAGGGAGGTGCATATGATGACCCGCATATGCAACGGGAACTGTTCCGGCAGTGATAAAAGATGCCCGCCGGATGCGACTTTGATCTAAATCAAAATGTACTAAAGTCTTAGGACACCAATCGATAGCCGCCACTTTCGGTCACAAGAAGCCGCGCGTTGGAGGGATCGGGCTCGATCTTCTGGCGCAAGCGGTAGATGTGAGTTTCCAGCGTGTGCGTGGTCACACCAGCGTTGTAGCCCCAAACTTCGTGCAACAGCGTGTCACGCGCGACCACACCGTCGGTCGAGCGGTACAGGAACTTAAGGATCTTTGTCTCTTTCTCAGTAAGGCGCACTTTGCGGTCGTCTTCCGTCACCAAGAGCTTCATCGACGGTTTGAACGTGTACGGCCCAAGGGTGAATACGGCGTCTTCGGATTGTTCGTGCTGACGCAGTTGCGCACGGATGCGCGCCAAGAGAACCGGGAATTTGAACGGCTTGGAGACATAGTCATTCGCACCGGCGTCCAAACCCAGAATGGTATCGGCGTCAGAGTCGTGACCTGTGAGCATCAGAACCGGAGACTTCACACCCTGCTTTCGCATCAAACGGCACAACTCGCGCCCGTCCGTATCGGGCAGTCCGACGTCCAGAATGATCAGATCATAAAGCTGTTCTTTCACGCGCCCCATTGCGGCGGTCCCGCAATCGGCTTCGAACACCTCGAAATCCTCGGTCATCACCAATTGCTCGGCAAGCGCCTCGCGCAGGTCATCGTCATCGTCGACCAGAAGGATATTCTTGAGCTGTGCCATAATCTTGTGTCTCCGTCGGTTTCGAGACACATGGTCAAAGCGTTGCGCCGCGACAAGAATTGCTGCAAGTCTCTCACAGCCTCGTGTATGCACGGGGCGAATGTTTCAAAAATCCGGGCAGATTGTAACAGAACCGCCCGCCAGTGAATGCCACCGACAGATGAGTTTCGCCCCTGATCACACCGAGTTATTGGCACGCGCCCGCGCAGATCTGCGCATGGGTGTGCCGGTTGTGATTGGTGGCAGCGCGGGAATTTTGGTTCTGTCTGCAGAAACGCTCAGCCCGGGACGCTTCGATCTGACGCGTGATCTGCCCGGCGATGTTGACCTTGTCTTAACCGGGCGACGGGCGGAAACGCTCAAGGCGCGCGCCTATGACGGGGATGTGGCCCGCGTGGTATTGCCCCGCGATGTGTCTGTATCATGGGTGCAGGCCTTGGCGGACCCTGCCGATGATTTGGCACATCCGATGAGGGGGCCATTGGTGACCCGACGCGGTGGAGACGCAGGTTTGCACCGGCAAGCGGTTTTGCTGGCCAAAGCAGCCCGCCTGCTGCCCGCCGTTGTAACGGCAACTGTGGCGGATGCGGCGGGCTTTGCGTCAGCGCATGATTTGACACTGCTTGACCCCAACGCCTTGACCACAGCGCTGCACGCAGAACTGGTATTCGATAAGGTTGTCGCCGCTCGCGTCCCGCTGCGCGCAGCAGAGAATGCACGTTTGCATGTGTTTCGCCCTGCCGATGGGTCTGACGAGCATTACGCGATTGAAATTGGCCGGCCGGATCGCGCGTCACCCGTTCTGACGCGCTTGCATTCTGCCTGCTTTACGGGTGACCTGCTTGGCAGTCTGAAATGCGATTGCGGCCCGCAACTGAATGGCGCTTTGAACGCCATGGGTGCCGAAGGGGCTGGCGTTCTGCTTTATCTCAACCAAGAGGGTCGGGGCATTGGTTTGGCCAACAAAATGCGGGCCTATGCCCTGCAGGATCAGGGGTTTGATACGGTGGAGGCCAACCACCGCCTGGGCTTCGAAGATGATGAACGTGACTTCAGGATTGGCTCGGCACTTTTGCGCAAGCTCGGCTTTGGATCCGTGCGCTTGCTCACCAACAACCCGGCCAAAATCGACATGATGCAAAAATGCGGAATTGCTGTGGCCGAACGCGTGCCGCTTCAGGTTGGCGAAAATCCGCACAACCTTGCGTATCTCGCGACCAAAGCCAAGAAATCGGGTCACTTGCTGTGACGCCGCGCGATCTGGTGTTTACGCGGCGCGGGGTGCGGTTTGGCGGCGCATACTGGCCTTGCACCATCGGGCGCGGCGGACTGTCAGACAAGAAACGCGAGGGCGATGGCGCGACACCGGTGGGTGTGCACCGCATTGTTGGGCTTTTGTACAGACCAGACCGCATGGCGCGCCCAACAGATTGGGCGGTGCCTATCCGGCCCGGTGATCTTTGGTCTGACGATCCAAAACACCAAGACTACAATCTCATGGTGCGAGCGCCGTACCCGCACAGTCACGAGGTGCTGCGCCGTGCGGATCCTCTCTACGATCTCGTGTTGCTCACAGACTGGAACTGGCCGCTCGCCGTAAAGGGTCGCGGATCAGCGATCTTTTTGCATCGGTGGCGACGACCCGGTTTTCCGACCGAAGGATGCATCGCCTTCCGACCAGATCACTTGCGCCAGATTGTCAAACGGTTGCGCCCAGAGGCGCGACTGATTGTGACAGAGACTTTGCTCTGAACCCGGCGCGGCTAAATCCAGCCCATGACGCTCCGAGATCGCCTCGCCCAATGCACGCTCTGTGCCGAACGCTTTGCGATGACCGCCACGCGACACCGGCCCAAGCCTGTCGTGTGGTTCCGCCCGGGCGCGCGTTTGCTGATCTGCAGCCAAGCTCCCGGTATGCGCGTCTACAAAAGCGGTATCCCGTTCGACGATCCGTCCGGTGACAGGCTGCGCGCTTGGCTTGGTTTGGACCGACCAGCGTTCTACGATCAAAGCCGCGTCTCCATCGCGCCTATGGGCTTTTGCTTCCCGGGCTATGATAAGAACGGCTCCGACCTTCCGCCACCACCGATCTGCCGCCAAACCTGGCATGATGAGGTCATGGCGCAGATCGGGCAGGTCCCGCTCAAGCTGGTGATCGGCGGCTATGCGCACAAATACCATCTTGGAACGAAGGCTGGTGTCACCGATGTCGTAAAGGCGTGGCGCGACCATTGGCCTGATGTTCTGCCCTTGCCGCACCCAAGCTGGCGCAATACCGCTTGGCTCAAGAAAAACCCCTGGTTCGAGGCAGATGTCCTGCCTGCATTACAGGCGCGCGTGAAAGAGGTGATGGCATGAAACTGGAAACCCCGCTCGACCATGCGCACGCCGCGATGGAAGCGTCACCAGAGGATACAAACGCGCGCTTGCGTTTCTACGATCGATTGGCCGAGGCTGAGCTTTTCCTCATGCTGGCGAAAGAGGCCGAGGGCGATCAGGCAGAGCCTGAGTTGTTCGAGGTCGGCGATACAACCTTCGTGCTGCTTTTTGACACTGAAACGCGCCTGAGCAGTTTTGCGGGTCGGGTCGTTCCTTATGTCGCTCTTTCGGGTCGAAGCGTTGTTGCAATGTTGGCGGGGCAAGGGATTGGTATTGCTCTGAACCCCGAGGTCGCACCATCGTCAATCCTGCTTCCTGCCGAGGCAGTGGATTGGCTGGCGGAAACTGTGTCAGAAGGCCCAACCGAGGCTGAGGCGACGCCGGTTGAAGTCAAATCTCCATCTGTGCTGCCAGAAAACCTGCTTGCATCGATTGACGCCAAGCTGCGCACAACCACCGGTCTGGCCCGCCGCGCGTATTTGGCCGAGGTGACATATGATACCGGCGCGCGTGGGCATCTGATTGGTTTCACCGGCACTGTTCCGGGTGCCGAACCCGCTCTCGCCCGCGCAATTCAGGAGGCTTTGGTGTTTTCCGGCCTCGAAGCGGCGGCTTTGGATGTGGTTTTCCTGCGCGACAGCGACCCCGTCACCGCGCAATTGGCGCGGGTCGGGTTGCGGTTCGATTTGCCGGAATCTGAAGTTGTCGCGCAGACCGTCCCTTCGGCGCCTGGCAGCGACCCGACCAAACCGCCAATCCTGCGCTGATCAGCTTTGAATATGATCACGGAACGTCGCCAGCGCGTCACCCGGGCTTGGCGTGGCTTCCCAAATCGCCCGTGCAATGGCGCGGCTAAGGCAAACGGCGGCAAAGTGACCAAGCAGAGGCGCTATCTCATCTGATGGCGCAGGGCGCCTTGCGGTGCTCGCGGCAAAGATCAAATCGCCATCGTATGGCGTGTGCGACGGCACAATCGCCCGCGCCATGCCGTCATGCGCAGCAGTCGCCAACCGTTTGCAGGTCGCCTTGTCCAGTGTCGCATCCGTGGCCACTACCGCGATTGTCGTGTTCCCATGTGCCGCCATCGCAGCCGCTTTCCGGCTTGGCAGCAAGGGTTGAAGATTTGCGGCCGGGTCGGGGCCAAGCCCGCCAAACTCGTCACCAATCTCGAAAGGGGCTGCCCAGAAATGTTTGCCGGATGGCGTCGTCACACCGCCAAGTGCATTCACGGCCACCAGCGCGCCCATCGTGCTGCCATCAGGCAGGACCAAAGAACTCGATCCCAAGCCACCTTTCCAGTGCGCGTCGGTGGCCCCTGTCCCAGCTCCCGCTGTACCAATGCAAAAGTCCCGCGCGACATTGCCCAACGCTGCGCGACCCAAAGCCGAGTAGGGGTTTGCCTCCCAATCCTTGTCGCCATTGTTGAGCAGATCGAACAGGATCGCGGCGGGCGCAATCGGAACGCGTGCGCTGTGTACTTGAAACCCGCGACCTTGTTCTGCCAACCCGTCCATCACCGCTTGGGCCGCAGCAAGACCAAAGGCGGACCCGCCCGACAAGACTATGGCGTCCACTCCCGGAACCGTCTTGTCCGGCTCCAGTAAGTCCGTGTCGCGCGTGCCCGGCGCGCCGCCCATCACGGCGTAGCTGGCGGTCATCGGCCCATCCTCGGAAAGCACAACCGTGGTGCCGGATTTCAGCGCATCATCCTGCGCATTGCCGACCTTGAGCCCCGCCACATCCGTGATCAGGTTGCGCGGACCGGGTGTCATATGCACCGGCCTCCGTCCACTTCCATACAGACCCCTGTCAGCATGCTGGCCTCGTCCGAGCACAGGAATGCAGCAGCATTGCCAAGGTCTTCGGGTGTCGAGAACCGCCCAAGCGGGATGGTTGACAGGAATTTCGCGCGGATTTCAGGCGTGTCCTCTCCCATAAAGCTTTTCAAAAGCGGCGTTTCCCCGGCGACCGGGTTCAATGCATTCACCCGGATGCCATCCGGTGCCAGCTCAACCGCCATCGTCTTGGTCGCCGTGATCATCCAACCTTTGGATGCGTTGTACCAATTCAACTGCGGGCGCGGGGAAACCCCTGCCGTGCTGGCTACATTCAAGATCGTACCCGCACCACGTTCCTTGAAATGCGGCACCACTTCGCGCGCAGTAAGATAAACAGATTTGCAGTTCACTTCAAAAACGCGGTCAAACTCGTTTTCATCCACAAGCTCCAGTGGCCCGCGTTGATGCGTGATCCCGGCATTGTTCACGAGGATATCAATATGCCCGAGTCGGGCCTTTGCAATCTCCACCATCTCCGCCACGTCGCCACCTTTCGAGATGTCAGCGACATGCGAATGCCCCCCGATCTCTTGCGCGATGGATTGGGCACTGTCTGCGTTCAGGTCCACCACCATCACAGTTGCGCCCTCAGCAGCGAATTTGCGCCCGATCCCCGCGCCAAATCCGGATGCGCCTCCGGTCACAATGGCTGTCTTGTTGGCTAACCGCATGAACCTCTCCCTTATCCGTGTCGCGCGGCGACGGTTTTGAGGGTGGAGAAGCCGTACAAAGCCTCAAACCCTTTTTCCCGGCCATGGCCGGATTTGCCGATGCCGCCAAAGGGCAGTTCGACGCCACCGCCGGCACCATAATTGTTGAGAAACACCTGACCGCTTTGCAAGCGTTTGGCGAGCCGCATCTGCCGCGCGCCGTCGCGGGTCCAGACACTCGCCACGAGGCCATAGATCGTCCCATTGGCGATCTCGACGGCCTCGTCTTCGGTATCGAACGGGATCAACACCTGCACAGGGCCAAACACCTCGTCCTGAGCGAGCGGGTGATCTGGCGTGACCGGTCCGAACAAAGTCGGTTGGACATACGCGCCGTTCGCGGGCAGGTCGCCTGGCAAAGGCGCTTCCGCAAGGCGCGGAACGTCACGTGCCGCATCCAAAAAGGCTTGGACCCGCGCCCGCTGCTTTGCCGATATCAATGGGCCGATATCCGGGTCTGTGCGTGCCGGGCCGACGGTCTTGCCACGATAAGCATCTGCCATCATCGCCGACAGCCGATCAAAAATCGGTCGCTGGATCAGAATGCGCGATGCGGCGGAACAGGTCTGCCCGGCATTCTGCAAACCGGCGTTAACCAAAAACGGCAACGCATCCTCCAAATCGGCGTCCTCGAACA
This sequence comes from uncultured Rhodobacterales bacterium, assembly GCA_964500115.1. Taxonomy (GTDB): domain Bacteria; phylum Pseudomonadota; class Alphaproteobacteria; order Rhodobacterales; family Rhodobacteraceae; genus Marivita. Next base: position 14,446 of record CAZCOX010000020.1, on the reverse strand, counting down.
CGATCTGCGGGGATTTCCCGCCCAACTCCAATGTCACGGGCACGACGTTTTCAGCCGCTGCGTGCTGAACGGCTTTGCCCGTCGTCACCGACCCAGTGAAGCTCAGGTGCTGAATGCCCGGATGCGCAGCCAGCGCCGCGCCTGCGTCAGCCCCAAGGCCGGGCACCACGTTCAAAGCGCCATCGGGCAAGCCAGCCTTTTGCGCCAAGTGGGCAAACATCAATGCCGTCAAACAAGCGTCCTCCGCTGGTTTCAACACACAGGCGTTGCCCATAGCGAGTGCTGCGCCAACTGACCGCCCGATGATCTGCATCGGATAGTTCCATGGCACGATGTGCCCGGTCACCCCATGCGGTTCACGCAGCGTGTAGACCGTGTAGCCATCAAGGTATGGGATGGTCTGGCCATGCAACTTGTCTGCGGCCCCGCCGTAAAATTCGCAATACCGGGCCAACGCCACCGCATCGGCGCGCGCTTGTGTCAGGGGTTTGCCTACATCCAAAGCTTCCAGCGTTGTCAGCAGATCAACGTGTTCCAAAACCAACTGCCCGAGACGCGTGAGGATGCGTCCACGTTCAACCGCGGTCTTGCTGCCCCATTTGCCGTGCAGGGCACCCTGAGCAGCAATGACAGCGTCGTCGATATCCTCTGCCGATCCACGCGTGATGTGGCACAGTTCGCTGCCATTGGACGGGTTGATCAGCGGCAAGGTTTCCGACGTGGCGCGCCATGACCCGCCGATAAGAACATGTGTCGTGTCAAAGGGCAGGGCTGGCAGCACTTGGGGCCTCCGGGATATCAGGCAATTGCGGGGCAGCCGCGATCAGGTCGCGCGTGTAAGCATGGCTTGGGGTTTCAAAGACCTCTGAAGTTGGGCCAGCCTCAACGATTTCGCCAGCCCGCATGACCAGCACGCGGTCGGTGATCGAATGCACGACACTCAGATCGTGACTGATGAACAGATAGGTCAACCCGTGATCGCGACTGAGATCCGCCATCAGATCAAGGATCTGCGCCCGCACCCTTACGTCGAGTGCGGAAACGGCCTCGTCAAAGACGATCAGATCGGGGCGGATGATCAAGGCACGCGCAATCGCGATGCGCTGCCTCTGCCCACCAGAGAACGCATGAATGTGCTTGTTGGCATCTTCGGGTTTCAATCCGACCGCAGTCAGGGCGTCTGCAATGGCTGCTTCACGATCAGCGCCCTTTGGCGGGTCTGGCAACAAATGAAACGGCTCGGAAATCAGCCGCGCAACCCGATGGCGCGGGTTAAAGCTTCCGTAAGGGTCTTGGAACACCACCTGCATCTTGCGCCGGACCGCGAGGTTTGCGTGACCGTCTGACCAAACCGGTTGCCCGTCCAACGTGATCTGCCCCGACTGCGTTGGCTCCAGCCCAAGGATGGCACGCGTGAGCGTAGATTTCCCGCAACCTGACTCACCGACGAGTCCAACGCGCTCTCCGCGCTGGATATCAAAGCTCACGTTGTTCACGGCCCGAAACAGCGGGCGCTCCCCAAACAGAGACATGCGTGGCAGCACATAGTCTCGGCTCACATTCCGGACCGACAGCAACGGCGCGTCCGCGCGGGGCGCGCTCAGCTTGGCCTGATGGCGCGAGGCCTCGAACAATTGCCGGGTGTACGGGTGCTTTTGCTGCCGCAACACGTCAGCCGTTGGCCCGCTTTCCACAATCTCGCCCGAGCGCATGACATTCAACTGATCTGCCATGTCGCTGACCACGGCAAGGTCATGGGTGATCATCATCAAGCCCATACCTTCTTCGCGCACGAGGCCATTCAACAAATCCAGGATCTGCGCCTGCGTCGTCACGTCGAGCGCAGTTGTCGGCTCATCCGCGATCAGCAACTGAGGGCGGAGAGCAATCGCCATCGCGATCACGACACGCTGGCGCTGACCGCCGCTCAATTCGTGCGGATAGCGTGACAGGGGAAACCGGTCTGACGGCAATCCCACCCGGCTCAGCACCTCGCGCGCACGGGCCTCAGCCTTGTCGGCGGGCATCGCGTCATGGATCAGAATGGTTTCCATCACCTGCGCGCCGATTGTCTGAACCGGGTTCAACGCGGTCATGGGTTCCTGAAACACCATGCCGATCTCGCGCCCGCGCAAATCGCACATGGCGTTTTCGGATAGTGACAGCAGGTCGTTGTCGTCAAACAAAATCGCACCCGTCGCTGTGCTGCCCTTGGGCAACAACCCAATCGTGGCGAAAGCGGTCATCGATTTGCCCGATCCACTTTCACCCGTCAGGGCAACAATCTCGCCCTCACCAATATCCAGCGATACGTTGTTCAGAATGGGTTTGCCATGGATGGACAGGTACAGGTCCTGGATACGCAACAAACTCATGCGCGCACCACTTTCAGGCGCGGATCAAGCGCATCGCGCAGCCCGTCACCCAGCAGGTTGAGCCCAAGCACCATCGCCACAATCGTCAAACCGGGGATCAGCGCGACATGCGGGGCCAACGCCACCATCGTCTGGGCATCCGCCAGCATCCGCCCCCAACTTGGGATCGGTGGTTGCGCACCAAGGCCCACATAGCTCAACCCGGCTTCGGCCAGAATGCCGAGCGAAAACTGGATGGTGCCCTGCACGATCAACAGGTTGGCCACATTTGGCAGGATGTGTTCCACACTGATCCGCATCCGCGTCTTGCCCGCGACTTGCGCCGCGAGGATGAATTCACGTTTCCAAAGGCTCAACGCCGCCCCGCGCGTGATGCGCGCAAAGACCGGAATGTTGAAAATACCAATGGCGATGATGGCATTGGTGGCAGACGGGCCAAACACGGCGGTGATCAAAATAGCGATCACCAGCGACGGGAACGCAAAGATCAGGTCATTGCCCCGGCTGATGATCTCATCCACCCAGCCACCGGAACGGGCCGCGGCGGCAAGGCCCAAAGGCACACCCAATCCCATGCCGATCCCCACGGCAACCAACGCTACTGCAATCGATGTCCGCGCCCCAACCATCAACATCGACAGGATATCCCGTCCGAAATGATCCGTGCCCAACCAGTTCGCGGCACTTGGCGGTTTCAACCGATTGGCAATCTCCATCGCTTCAACGCTGAACGGCGTCCAGACGAACGACAGCAATGCGCCGATTACAAAGACCGCAGACAAGAGGCCGCCCAAGATCAGGTTCCGGTTCATTCCCGCAACCTCAGCCTCGGGTCCACCGCCGCATAAGCCAGATCGACCAGAAAATTCACGACGATCACCGCGAAGACCAGCAACATCACCACGGACTCCACGACGATCAGATCGCGCTGCGTGATCGCCTGAAAGATCAAGCGCCCGAGACCGGGCAAGTAAAACACCTGCTCAATGATGATGCCACCCGCCAAAAGGAACGCAAATTGCAAACCAATAATGGTCAGCACCGGGATCAACGCATTCCGCAGCCCATGCCGCCACAAGGCCTGCCGCGACGATAGACCTTTGGCGCGCGCAGTGCGCATGAAGTCTTCGCCCAAGATATCCAGCAAAGAGGATCGCATCACCCGCGCAAGGATCGCCGCCTGCGGCAGGGCCAAGGCAATTGCCGGCAAGGTCAGCGCCTTCATGCCCGCCCAGAACCCGGCATCCCATCCCGGAAATCCACCCGCGCTGAACCAGCGCAGGTTGATGGCAAAGATCAGGACCAGCATCATCGCAAACCAAAAATTCGGGATCGCCACGCCCAACTGTGTGGCCCCCATCACGCCAATATCTCCCGGACCGCCACGTCGTGCCGCGGCGAAAATGCCCGCCGGAAACGCAATCAGCGTGGATAGCGCCAGCGCGTAGAGCGCTAAGGGCAGCGATACCCACAACCGGTCCGCAATCATCTGCGCGACTGGTGTGCGATAGGTGTAAGACGTGCCGAAATCGCCTGTCGCCATGCCGCCAACCCAACTGAGGTATCGCTCCAACTTTGATTGATCGAGGCCAAGTTCCGCACGCAATGCCGCAATCGTGTCGGGCTGGGCGTTGATGCCGAGCATAAAGCTTGCCGGATCGCCGGGGGCAACCTCAACCACAGCAAAGATCACCAGCGATGCGATGAACAGGCTGATGACCAGTGAAAGCAATCGTTTGAGAATATAGCGCAGCATTATGCGCAGGTTAGGTCAAGCAACCCCGATTGGGAATGCCGTTTGCCCGCCTCTCAAAGGCTGTCGAGTTTGCGCGCGAGTTTTGCGTCCAAAGCAGACAACCCGTCCACGTCATGTGTTGTCAGCGTGACCTCGACCCGGTTGTACACGTTCGACCATTCGGGATGGTGGTTCCACTTTTCGGCCCACATCGCGGCGCGCGTCATCCAGGCAAAGGCTTCGGTGAAGTCCGAGAACTTGAACGTCTTGGAAATCGCGTCGCGGTCCGCATCCAGCGTCCAGCCTTGCTCCAGTAGCGGGGCAAGCACGGTTTTCCGCGCGGTCTCTGAGAGTTTCTCGGTCATTCCTGCTCCTCCACTGTGTCTTTGCGAAACGGGCCGTAACTGGTCAGGATCTCGATATCTTCACCCACAGCTTGCGATTCGGCCTCAAGATACCGGGCCACAGCATCGGAAAAACCCGGATCTGCCATCCAGTGCAACGAATGCGTGAAGACCGGCAAATACCCGCGCGACAGCTTGTGATCGCCCTGCGCACCTGCTTCTACGCGTGTCTGGCCGTGCGCAATCGCGTAATCCATGGCCTGATAGTAACACAGCTCGAAATGCAGGCACGGGTGGTCTTCGACACATCCCCAATACCGTCCGTAAAGCGTGTCGCGCCCAATCACATTCAGCGCGCCCGCGATCCAATCGCCATCCCGCTCGGCCATCACCAATAGAATGTCATCGCGCAACCGCTCTTGCGCCAGGTCAAAGAACTTACGCGTCAGGTAAGGCGTTCCCCATTTGCGGGCACCGGTGTCTTGGTAAAAATTCCAAAACGCGTCCCAATGCTCTGGCAATATCTGGTCGCCGGTCAATTGATGGATTGTCCCACCAAACCCCTGCGCACGTTCGCGTTCCTTGCGGATGGTTTTGCGTTTGCGCGAACTCAGTGCGTCCAGAAAGTCGTCAAATGTGCCGTAGCCCCGGTTCTCCCAGTGATATTGCTGCGTGCGGCGGCGCAAAAGACCGATTTGCTCACCAGCAACGGCTTCGTCTTCGGTGCAAAAGGTAATGTGCAACGACGACAGATTGTTGTCAGACGCGACCTGAATAGCGCCCTGCAACAGCGCGCTGATGCCTTCCATCTCGAACCCCGGGCGCGTCAGAAAGCGACGCCCGGTGGCAGGGGTGAAGGGAACCGCGATTTGCAGCTTGGGGTAATACCGCCCGCCAGCCCGTTCCAGCGCATGTGCCCAGTTGTGGTCGAAAATATATTCGCCCTGACTGTGGCTCTTGGCGTAAAGCGGCGCACAGGCGATGATCTGACCATCCATCTCGGCGGTCAGATAGCGCGGGTCCCATCCCGTGCCGACGCCCACCGACCGGCTGTCTTCAAACGCCTTGAGAAACCGATGCGTCGTAAACGGATCGAAAGCGCGCCCACCATCCGCGGTTTCCGGACACGCGCAAGCATCCCAGTCGTCCGCCGCAATCTGTGCGATGCTGCTGTGCATATTGATGGCAATTGTCGGAGCGTCGTCAGGGTTTGACATGGCCAATCCTTGGTTACGCCCTGCAACTTGGGTCGCAAATGGGGTGGTTCAAGCGGCGTAGCCTTCAAACGTGATATTGTCCGCCACCTTGCGCGCGATATGCTCTTGCGCGGCGCTGCGCACGGTCCAGCATAAGACCGGAACGCCTGCCGATTTGAGCTGCTCTACGCGCGGTGAGGCAAGGTTGTCGACGTCATGGCTTATAAAGCTGGCGCCAACCCGGTCAAAATCCGGAATCCCGGCCAGCCGCACACGCGTGTCGACCGGCACATGTGGCTCATCGATCTTGCGAAAGGCCGACGTGACCAACCCACGCGCCACACGCGGACATAACGCGCCCAGCCGATGAACCATATGTGGGTTGAACGACATCAGGGCCACGTCGCCCGTGTAAGCCTCTAGCGCAGCGGCTGTTGCGCGTTCCAAGGTGCCATCCGTGTCCTGCATCTCGCCATGCTGATCTTTTAACTCGATCAACATCGGCACCTTGCCCTGCACAACGTCCAAGACTTGTTTGAGCGAAAAAATTGTATCGGTGCCGCCTGACAGTGTGATGGCCTGTAGCTCCGAGAAGGATCGCGCGGTGACTGGCCCGCTTTCTGCTGTCAGACGATCCAGTAGATCGTCATGAAACACCATTGCAACGCCGTCGCGTGACGCCTGCAGATCAACCTCCACGCCATATCCGGCAGCAACGGCGGCCTTCACTGCGCTGAGGCTGTTTTCTACCCGTCCCTCAGATTTGTCGTGAAAGCCCCGATGCGCAATCGGCGCACCCAGCAAGGCAGACGGAAGTTGGGTCATGTAATCTCGAAAATACCTTCGATTTCCACGGCAACGCCAAACGGCAAAGAGGCCGCGGAAACGGCAGATCGCGCGTGCCGCCCTTGGTCGCCCAACACAGCGACCATCAAGTCTGACGCACCATTGATAACCTTTGGCTGCTCTTCAAAATCAGCCGTTGAATTCACAAACCCCACCAATTTGAGAACGCGGACACGGCTCAAATCACCGCCGGCTGCCTTTTTCGCCTGCGCCAAAAGGGCAAGCCCGCAATGCTTTGCAGCTTCCGCTCCTGCGTCGGTGTCCATATCCGCGCCAAGTTTTCCGGTAATAAAACCATCCGGCCCATTGGAGATCTGCCCTGAGACATACACCTGATTGCCGGTTTGTACGTAAGGTACGTAATTCGCGGCGGGTGCGGGCGCATCGGGTAGCGTCAGACCAAGCTCCGCCAGCCGCGCGTCAATGGCATCTGTCATTCAGGCTCTCCTTGAAACGTAGCGAGACGCTATTGCGCGACGTGTGAAATGGGAAGCGCAAAAAGACGTGTCAGTTGCCACCTAGGATATCACGCAGCAATTGGTTCAATGCATTCTCCAACGCATTGCCTCCGCCGCGCTGAGGTGCCTGCTGCCTTTGTTGCGGCTGCTGTTGCTGTTGCGGGGCCGGTTGCGCGACGGTGCGGGGCTTTTCCGGCGTGATCATTGGCAGAGGCCGCAGCGGAAGACCGTCATGAACGCGCAGCATGGTTTGTTTCCAGATCTCGGCTGGCAAACCGCCACCTGTCACACCCGTCAACGGGGTGTTGTCATCATTTCCCATCCAGACACCGGCCACGTAATCCGCCGTGAAGCCGATGAACCAGGCGTCGCGAGACGCCTGGCTGGTCCCGGTTTTGCCAGCCGCTTGCCGCTCTCCCAACGTGGCGCGGCGGCCCGTGCCGTCAGAGATAACCCGCTCCATCATCCAGACCAGCTTCTGCGCCGCGTCTTGCCGGATAACACGCTCGCCGATCCCGCCCCCGGTGCCCATCAAGGGCGTATCGTCGCCCTTCAGCCGTAGGTCTTTCAACCCGTAAGGCGTCACGGATGATCCGCCGTTCAGAATGCCGGCAAACGCACCAGTCATTTCCAGCAGGGTCGCTTCAGATGTTCCCAGGGCAAGGGCAGGCGTATCGGTCAAATCGCTTTCGATCCCAAAATCCTCGGACACTTTGCGGACCAGGTCTCGTCCGACTGACTCCGATATCTTGACCGCCGGAATATTCAAGCTGCGCGCCAGGGCGTCCGCCAGAGTGACAGACCCGTAATATTCACGTGTATAGTTTTCCGGGCACCACCGGCCCGACCCGGGGATATTCATACAGAAGGGTTCATCACGAACGGTGTCATACGGGCTGTAACCGAGTTCCAAAGCCGTGGCATAAACAAAGGGCTTAAAGGCTGATCCGGTCTGCCGCTTTGCCTGTGTGGCCCGGTTGAACACACCGGCCACATTGGTCTGACGCCCGCCCACCATGCCACGCACGGCCCCATCCGCCGACATCACGACAATCGCGGCCTGCGCTTTCGACCCTTCGTGCACCTTGTCCGCAAAGACCGTTTTCATCGCGTCTTCCGCCGCTTTCTGGATGCGCTGGTCCAGCGTTGTCGAAATGATCACGTCCTCCGTCGTGTCACGCGTAAAAAAGTCCGGCCCCGATTGCATGACCCAGTCAGCGAAATACCCAGCGGTTTGCGTATTGGCTTCGGCAGACAGCGTGGCGGGATTTGCCTGCGCCGCGCGGGTCTGTTCATCGCTCAGATAACCTTGCTCGTTCATCAGCCGCAAAACCGTCGAGGACCGTGCCTGAGACCGTTCAAGGTTCGCAGTCGGCGCCAGTGTTGACGGAGCTGTCAAAAGACCCGCAATCATTGCCCCTTCTTGTGGCGTCAACGCCGAGGCCGGTTTCGAAAAATACCGCTCCGCCGCCGCCGCGGCCCCATATGCACCGCCGCCCATGTACGCGCGGTTCAAATAGATCGAGAGGATCTCGTCCTTGGAGTACTTGGCCTCCATGGCCAGTGAATAAATCGCTTCCTTCGCCTTTCGCGCCAAAGAGCCCCGTCGGCAGTCCAACACATAATCGGCCTCGCTGTCCCATTCGTTGGGGTCATATTCAACGCCAAGGCACAGCAACTTCGCGGTTTGCTGTGTGATGGTGGACCCGCCATGCCCTGACAGCGGGCCGCGCCCTTCGGACAGGTTGATGCGCACCGCCGATGCAATCCCGCGCGGAGAAAGTCCAAAATGCTGGTAGAACCGTTTGTCCTCGGTGGCGACCACCGCGTTCTTCAGATGCGGCGACACAGAATCCGCCGTCACAACACCGCCGAACTGATCACCGCGCCAGGCAAAGGCGACCCCATCGCGGTCAAGCAGTTGCACAGATCCGCGCGCCCGACCATCCAGAATCGCAGACACGTCTGGCAGTGTTGTGTAGGTCACGCCAACGAACCCGGCCACAATCAGGGCCGCGACAATCCCCGCGCGCAGGAAGAGCTTGAATATCAACCTGAAAATCCAGCCAAAGATTCGCCCGAAAAATCCAACGATCCCGCCACGCGCCTTGCGCGGCTTCGCAGCCTTGCGCTTTGCCGGTTTCGCCGCCCGCGGCTTGCCGGCCTTTTTGGGATATCGGCGATCCGCGACCAGACGGCCTTTGCTTCGTCGTGAATCAGTCATGTCGACCGCCCGTTAAGCTGCTCTTTTTTTCTAATTTAGTGGCATTTGTTGTCGATGTAGACATGCCCTTCGGGATTTGAACGGTTTTTTATTTGCACAATTTTCGGGCAAAATAGGATATTCGCACAAAAATTATGCATATTGGTGTCTTCACCTCACCCGGTCGACCTCAGGAATCTTCACTTCCTCCTGAGCGTGCTCCTTTTCTGCGCATGCAAATAAGTTCGACCTGCAAGGGAAAGGGACCAGGGTGAAGTTCATCATAGCGACGATCAAGCCGTTCAAGCTTGAGGAGGTCCGCGAAGCGCTCACAGATATCGGCGTCCGCGGCATGATGGTAACCGAGATCAAAGGGTTCGGCTCTCAGTCGGGCCATACAGAGATCTATCGCGGCGCGGAATACGCCGTGAACTTTGTGCCAAAGATCAAACTCGAAATTGTTGTTGCGGCCGATATGGCGGACCAGGTGATCGAGACAATCACAAAAACGGCCCGCACCGGCAAAATCGGTGACGGCAAAATCTTCGTTCTGGATGCTCAGCAGGCCATTCGCGTGCGCACCGGCGAAACAAATGGGGACGCGCTCTGACTTCAGCGCAGTGACAGAGATTAGGGGAAACACGAAAATGAAACTACTCAAGACACTCCTGCCCGCTGCCGCGCTGACCGCGCTGCCAGTAATGGGCATGGCACAAGAGGCCGCCGCGCCAACAATGGACGAGGTCGGGCCTTATATCTTCACCACACTCCTGTTCCTCATGGCAGGCTTTCTGGTGTTCTTCATGGCCGCAGGCTTTGCGATGCTCGAAGCGGGCCTCGTCCGCTCCAAGAACGTGGCGATGCAACTGACAAAGAACATCGCACTCTTCTCGATCGCGTCGATCATGTACTGGTTGATTGGCTTCAACACCATGTATCCGGGCGACTTCAACGGCTACTTCGCCATTGGCGGACAGACCGTGCTTGATGCGGTGGGTGTCGCTGCGGCTGATGCAGCGCTTGATTACGCGTCAGTTGGGTCTGACTTTATCTTCCAGCTGATGTTCGTTGCCGCGACAGCCTCCATCGTCTCCGGTGCGGTTGCAGAGCGTATCAAATTGTGGCCATTCCTTGCCTTTGTCGTCGTGCTGACAGGTATCATGTACCCGATTTCCGGCTCCTGGCAGTGGGGCGGTGGCTGGTTGTCCGAGATGGGTTTCTCTGACTTCGCTGGTTCGACCGTTGTGCACTCCGTGGGTGGCTGGGCTGCTCTGGCTGGCGTGATCGTGCTTGGTCCGCGTATCGGCAAGTACAAAGACGGCAAGGTCAATCCGTTCCCGGGTTCCAACCTGGCGCTTGCAACCCTCGGCACATTCATTCTGTGGCTCGGCTGGTTTGGCTTCAACGGTGGTTCGCAGCTTGCCATGGGCACTGTGGGTGACGTATCGGACGTGTCGCGCATCTTTGCCAACACCAACATGGCGGCAGCCTCTGGTGCGGTCGCAGCTCTCATCCTCACTCAGGTTCTTTACAAGAAAGTCGACCTGACAATGGTTCTGAACGGCGCACTGGCTGGCCTCGTGTCCATCACAGCCGAGCCTCTGGCTCCGACACTTTTCGGCGCGCTCTGGATCGGTGCTGTTGGCGGTGTGATTGTTGTCTTCGCCATCCCGTTCCTCGACAAGCTCAAGATCGACGACGTTGTTGGCGCGATCCCGGTTCACCTGTTTGCCGGTATCTGGGGCACCATCGCAGTCATCTTCTACGGTGACGCAAGCCTCGTCACGCAGCTGACCGGTATCGTGGCCTACGGTGTGTTCACATTCTTCGCCAGCCTGGTCCTCTGGTTCATCCTCAAAGCCGTTGTCGGCATCCGCGTCAGCGAAGAGGAAGAGATCAATGGCCTCGATATGGCCGAGCTGGGTATGGAAGCGTACCCCGAATTCTCCAAAGGCTGATTTCTCCTTCCTATCAGTCTTGTGACCAACTGCCCGGGCGCTCGCGCCCGGGTTTTTTGGTTTTGCCGGTCTTATGTGACTGACATGTGTCAGCGCTGCGGTACAAGGACGAAGCCTGTCCTTGACTTTTTCGGTCCGAACGATCGCTATTGCCTGTTAGAGCCCTGTGATATCAGGCATCGCTCATTTGCTGGACAAGAGAGGTCAGCTGCTTGTCGCCATAGCCATCATCCCAAGCCGCCTTGGTGCGGTCGTACATCAGCTTGATGAATTCGGCAGGAGCATTCACAGACTGGAATGATTTAAGCGCATCCTCTTGCGCCATCGCATAAACCTTTAGCGAGGCTTCGGCGCCGTCGTAATCTTCGGTTGGAACAGTTCTAGCAAAGAGATGATGGTAATCATTGACCAATTTGATCGTCGCGGGGAGTTGGTCGGTATAAATCTGCATTGGAATGCCCGCTTTCTGGCAGACAAGCGCACCGTAGATCATTCCGAACATGAAACCCTGCCGGACCGTGAAGAGGCCAGCGAAGAGCGCGGAAAGCGCTGCTGGATTATCTCCAACATGGGCGGATTTTCCACCTAAGCCCATGATGATACCGCCATATTGTTCCCAGGTTCTGGCACTGGCCACCGTGAGGATTGTGGTTTCGTCACCTCCGATGCCAGAAGGGTAGGCATTGATCATGCCCAGCATGTATCCAGCCTCCTGACTCTCCAGGATTGCGACCAGTCTATCGGCATCCGAGGTATCGCCCGTACTCATGTCGCAGATGGTCTTATCCTTTAGCGAAACGCTCAGCCCTTTGACCAGTTCAACAGTTTCCTTGTGGCTCTTGATACAGATGATGACAAAATCAGACGCCACAATGGCGTCATCCGGTGAAGAACAAATCGTGGCTCCTGCTTCGGCAAAATCCTCTGCCTTTTCTGGCGTGCGGTTCCAAACGCTGACCACATAGCCTGCCTTAAGCAGACAATGCGCCAGCGCTGAGCCCATATTGCCCAGTCCCAAAACGGCCAGTTTCATAATCCCAACTCCCTGTCGTCTGAATTGAATTCCTGTATCAGCATGCGACGACATCGGGAGATCACATAGTTGTAAATTCTTCTACATTGTTAGATGATCTAACTTATGGATTGGCGCACGCTTCCGTCGTTGACATCTCTCAGAGCCTTCGCCGCCGCCGCCGAGTTGCGAAATCTGACCCGGGCGGCAGAGGCACTGAACGTGACCCATTCCGCAGTCAGTCAGCAAATCCGCGGGCTTGAACTACATCTCGGCACCCGGCTTATCACTCGTACCCGGCACGGTATTTCTCTGACATCGCAAGGCGAATTCCTGTCGGTTGGCTTGCTTGAAGCCTTCGCTGAAATGGCCTCCGTGACCGAGAGCGTGTCGAGTATCGAGTCGGTTCGACCGTTAGTGGTCAGCGCGACTCCGATGTTTTCAAGCGCGTTCCTTACGCCGCGCCTGCCGATGTTCATTGACGAATTCCCCAATATCGAACTGAGGATAGATTCAACGATTCAGGCCGTCGACCTCAAACCCGGCGGAATTGATATGGCCATTCGATACGGAACCGGACGCTGGCCAGGGCTCGTCGCGCAGATGTTGCTGCCCGGCTGTCTGACAGTCGTCGCTTCAAGCGAACTGATGGGCAACCGAGTACTGAGGGACCCGGCTGAACTGCTCGATTTCACGCTTCTTCAGGAACAAGCGTCGGTCGAGTTTGACCTTTGGCTGGAAAAGGTCGGAATTCCGCCCGACGCCGACCGGAGAGTCGTCCGCATGCCGGGCAACATGCTGCTGGATGGCATTCGCCGAGGTGACGGTATCGGAGCGACGGTACCGGCTTTTATCTCTGACGAGTTGAAGTCCGGACAACTCGTGGCGCTGTTCGATGATCCAATTCCGCAAATCGGCTATTATCTCGTCACGCTTCCTGGCCAAGTCCGACCGGCAGCAAATCAATTTATGCAATGGCTTTCGAAGTCTATCACTGAATATGAGAAAAGCCTGTTCCGTTGGATGCCCGCGCATCTGATCTAGAGGGAAAAGCGTACATATTTGCGGTAATCATCCAATTCAACGAACTGGCAATTTAGTGCAATATTCTAGTGTCCGCATTCGCATCAGAGCCGCCGTTTGACCTAACCAGAAGCCCCCAAGTGGCTATTGATAAAGTAGGGTCCCGTGGCATTCCGTGATTGCAGATGCTTGCCTAACTGAACTACACGGTTTAGATTTTACGACAGGTGGTTGGGAGACCTCAATGACAGTGGCGCAAGCGCAAATCCGGCGTGGACGAAAGTTCGACCAGGTGGTCGAAGGCGCGCGTGAAGTGTTCCTTCGCGACGGGTTCGAAGGTGCCAGCGTCGATGACATTGCCCGCGCGGCTGGCGTGTCGAAGGCGACGCTCTACAGCTATTTTTCCGACAAACGCCTGCTTTTCATGGAGGTCGCCACCCGTCAATGCGAGGCGCAGGCGCAGGACACGATTGAAAAGATCGATGTCAGCCGCCCTCCGGTCGAGGTGTTGTCACAGGTCGCGCATCAATTTCTGGGCTTCATCTACTCGGAAATGGGCCAGCGTATATTCCGCATCTGTGTCGCTGAATCAGATCGCTTCCCGCAATTGGGGCAGGAGTTCTATCATTCCGGCCCAATGATCATGCGTGCCGCGATGGTCAACTACCTGCACAAAGCCGCAGATCGCGGCGAATTGGAGATCGAAGATTACGACTTGGCTGCGGATCAGTTTGCCGAACTGTGCAAGGCTGACCTCTGGCCAAAACTGGTTTTCGGGATTACCCAGACTGCCTCCGAGGAGGACAAGTCGCGCGTCATCGACGGTGCTGTGACCACCTTCCTCGCGCGGTACGGGCGTGATAGCGCAGGTCAGGACTGAAGCGACTGGTAGAGTTGCTATACGCCTCAGCTTTCCAATGCATCGGCTGCTACGCTTGCCCCGATTCGGAACGCGATATCCCGGCAGACCAGAACGATGTGCCCACCGATGAAAATGCGTACCTTCCCGCAGAGAGCTTCCCGATTGGCAATTAGCAACAAAAAATGCGCCGCTTACGCCAAGCCGCCCATGATCCGGGTCAACGGGGTGCCCTGGCGCAGCGCTTCAGGTCGTCACAACCTTGAGCTTGCCGGAAAGCTGTTTGATCACCTTCAAACAGGTCTCGATATCCACCGCCGCCGCATCGGCACCGGTTAATTCTGCGATGTCAGGCTCCATATCAACGATGTGACCCCCAATCACGATCCGGGCGCGCGGTGCAGCCACACGCAGATCGACAATTGTGCGCGTCAGTT
>CAZCOX010000019.1:14460-22894 GCA_964500115.1 uncultured Rhodobacterales bacterium | reverse complement strand
CCACGCATCCGGTGCCAGCGCACAAGGATGTCCTGCAGCGTATTGTTGAACGCATGGCCCATGTGCAAAGACCCGGTCACATTCGGCGGCGGGATCATCACACAAAAGGTCTCATCGCGCGACGCGTTGGCGCCTGCCTTAAAGGTGCCTGCCGCTTCCCACGCCTTGTAGATGCGGTCTTCTGCCTCGGCTGCGTTGAACGTTTTTTCCATCGCCATGGGTCTTGTCCCGGTGCTGCGGGGCGCGTGTTGCGCGGCCCCTCGTGATCTGTCCGAGACCATCTAGCGAATGGGTGCGGAAAGGAAAAGCCAAACCGGCGATGCGTGGGGCCAAGGCCATTCGAATGGCCTTGCGTCGCGCTTTATTACGCGGTTGCGCTTAACAGGCGAATTCTCAGTGTTGCTTTACGGCCGTTGCCGGACATTCATTTGCGGTGCTTCGAAACGGGTTACTCATTGTAGGATTGATGCTCACTTGGTGCATGGAGCAGCGTGCCCTCGTATTTTTTCAGATCATCATGAATCTCCAACCACGGAAGTTTGCTTTGGTAATTCACGTGGAATGTCGGAACAAACTCTTCCGGATGCTCCATGGACGCCGCGTAAAGATGCATGCCGCCCGGGTAGTGATCGGCTTCGAACCCCAGCGGCGACCCGCAGGTCTGGCAAAAATGCCGAAAAACGCCTTTCGAGCTTTCAAGTGTTTTGGGCGCAGACCCCCGCCATCTAAAGTTACCTCGCGGGACGCCGAGCCACGCGACGACAGGTGCGGCGCAGTTGCGTCGGCAGTCGTCGCAATGACAATAGCAGCCCCAGCTTTGGGCGCCTTCGAATTCCCAACGTGTCGATCCGCACAGGCAATGGCCCAGGGTTGGCATGTTTGCGTCCTCTCTTCGTCTAGAATTCAGGGTGCACCGCGTCGCAGCTATGCAAGCGTGTGTTCGGGACATGTCATGTGATGAAGGCGACGTTGTGTCCGCCAAAGCAGTTGCGCGTCGTTTTGCGCTCGCGGCCACGGGATTTCGAAATCCCGTGCCAACGCGCTTCGAAGCGCGTTGCCCTTAGCGCGAACTTTTATGGGCGCTCAGAATCTCATCCGCCAAAAGGTCAACATCCGCCTGAGTTGTCGCATGGTTGATAATCGATGCGCGGATGATCTTGCGCCCGCGCCATTCGCCGTGGCTCGGATAAACATGACCGCGCTCTTGCACCCGTTCCAGCACGCGCGTTGTCGTATCATCGTTTTCGCAGGCAATCGCCACCTGGTTCGACGCCACCGCGTTCAATACCTCGATCCCTGGCTCTGACGACAACCGGGCCGCAAGGTGCCGCGCCAAGGTGCAATGCCGCATGATCATCTCGCGCACACCATCTACACCAAGGTGGCGGAGGATCGCGTAGCTCGGCACGCCACGTGCCCGCCGGCTGAGTTCAAGGGTCGAGTCGCTGGGCTCCCACGTCTCGCCCAAGTCGGGCAGGTAGGCCCCCCGGGCGGACATGGATGTTACCAAATGCCCCCGATCCCGAACGATACAGAGTCCGGCGTCATAAGGCGCATTGAGCCATTTGTGCAGGTCAACCGCCCAACTGTCGGCCTCTTCGACACCGGCCAGCCGGTGCCGCAGGTCCGGCACGGCATTTAACCAAAGCCCAAAAGCCCCATCAACATGCACCCAACCGCCAGCCGCTTGGATCAGGGGGATCGCCTCGGCAAAGGGGTCAAATGCGCCAGTGTTGATCTGCCCAGCCTGTAGGATCACCAAAGGCGGCGCGGCGCAAGTCTCAAGCGATTCCTTCAGCGCATCAATTCGGATCCGCCCTTCGCTGTCAGTGGCAACCTGTTTCGCCCGTCCCATGCCGAACCCCGCATAGTTCAGCCCGGCAAGCGGCGCGGAATGCGCGTCTGCCCCGATCAGAACAGGAATTTCCGGTGCCCCGAACAAACCCTTTTCCGCGCTTTTCCAGCCTTGTCGCGCGAGCAAAGCATCGCGGGCCGCCATGATGGCTTGTGTGTTTGCAACCGTCGCACCTGTCACGAGACCGACACCGCAGTCGTTCGGCAGATTGAGAAGGTTAAGGCACCAGTCGCACACGGTCTGTTCGATCACGGCAATCGACGGGCTTTCCCAGGACGAGGCGGAGTTCTGCCCCCAGGCGGACACAAGAAAATCAGCGGCGACCCCGACAGGCATGGACCCGCCGCAGACATAGCCGAAGAACCGTGGTGACGCATGGGCATGCATCCCCGGCGTGGCTTGTGACACGAGTGTTTCGATGACGCGGTGGGCGTCTTCACCGGATACGGGCAGATCACGTATGATTTGGGGTTTGATTTCGTCGGGGCGGTGTTCGGGAATCGCTTTTGCCGCGCCCAAGCCCGCGCGATACGCGATGGCATGGGACGCGGCTGTGGCCATTGCGCGTTGGTCATCATCGCGGAATGCGCGGTCAGACGGCGTTTGCTTGAACTGTTCGTTCATGAGGCTTCCCCAAAAGAATGCGAACCCGCGCGGCTTTGTACGGCGGCGCGGTCAAAATCGGACAGATGTCATTCGAGGGAAAGGTGTGACGGCTTTCAGGGCGCTAGCCAAGAAAAAACGGTGATGCCAAGGGAGGAGAGGCATCACCGTTCCAGTTCACGACACCCAGGGAGGAGGAGAGGGCGTCGATCTCGTTTGGGCCGATTGGCCCGGAATTTGTGACGATGACACAAGGGAGGAGGAGATGTGCCATCGTCATATTCGGAGCACCCAGGGAGGAGGAGAGGGTGTCCGATCTTGGTGGCGCAGCGTCTGCGACGCGCGCCTGAATTCTTAGCTCTCGTACGCGGCCTGGTAGGCGATGCGCTTGAGCATTGTGCGGTTCAGGCCGAGATCGTCCAGATCGCGGTTGCTGAGGTTGCGCAGCTCGTTCAGTGTGTCGCGGTAGATTTTGCGCTGTGCGGCTTTCGCACGGTAATCTGCGACGAATGCGTTAAAGCGGTCTGCAAGGCCAAAGCCTGCGGCGGAGGAGAAGTTGCTTTCGTATGCCATTTTCTGTTCAGTTCGAGTTTGGTTGTTTCCGTTTCGGTTGAGACAAAGATAGGCGAATGCTGCGACTGCACAATGGTTTTTCGCCTCAATGCTGCTATGCAGAAAGTGCATAGGCCAGATGGTGGATTTTTGAGCGCTAAACCCCAGGCAGGATGAATTATCATGCAAGCGGTTGCAGTTTGTCGGCCTGAACTGCGGCCCTTTCACAACACTTGAGCGGTTGGCGTTAGCGCTGCCGTTAGCGCGAAACGGTCAGGCGTTGGCTGAATCGGTAGCTGCTTTGTGTCAAAGTCTTTGGCGCGCGGGGCAAGCGGGCACGTTTGACAGCGGCCAGAGCGGCTTGATCCAGCTTGGCGTTGCCAGAGGATTGGGCCATCGACACACCCGTCAGACGGCCTGCCGGGCTGACCGAGATGATCAGTTTGACGGTTCCGGTCGCGCGTGTGCCCCGTGGCGGACGATGTGCGCGGCGCACAGCGGCCGTGATCCTTGCGCCCCATTGCTTTTGCGCCGAGGCAAGTTGCGCCTTTGACGGGCCGCTCGCGGCGGGTGCCTTGCGGGCGGGGGCCTGTTTCGCGACAGGTTTCTGCCCGCTGCCTTTGGCCTTTTGCGCCGGTTGGGCTGCGGATTGCGGTTTTTTGGGTGCCGGGTTGGTTTGTGCAGGATTTTGCGCGATCTGTGACCGGTCTGGCCGCCGTTCCGGGCGCAACGAGGCTTGCGGCGCAAAACGAGGTGCCGGGGCAGTTGTGTCGACCTTTGGCAATGCCACAGCAGCGATTTGCGGGAGTTGTGGCTGGTTGGCGCCAAAGCGATTTGGGTCGGCTGTTGGTGCCGTCGGATTTGGGAGTGCTGGCATCGCCGGCAAGGCCGGGACCGAGAGCGCCGTCGGTTCTGTTTGTGCAAACGGGGTGACGGGGGCAGGTAGACGAGAGTCGACCGTTGGCAGCGTCGGTTGGGCGGTGGGAGTTGTCGGGCTGTCCGGCAAAGCGATCGGTACGACCGGGCTGTCCGCGCTCGGAGCGAATATGGCATCGGATGTTTGCGGTTCTTGTAACGCGGGCGCGGCGCTGACCTCGGACGGTGCCTCCCACGCCGCGACGAGTGCGGCCAGCGTCGGTGTCGCAGCCTGCAAGGTGACATCGTTTGCACCCTGATCGCCACCACCAGACCCGCCTGATGTCGGGGGTGATAGGGTCAGGGCCGCCACATGGAGTACGCCGGACAAGAGGAGGAAAACCGAAACCTCGACAATCCGCATCACCCGCCCTCCGTCACAAGAGCGATCTCGGTGGCACCTAGCTGGGTGAGTGTTGCAAGCGTTTTGGCAAGTGACTGGCCGGACAGGGCGGCATCAACATGGATGCGCAGTGCCGCGTCCTTTGACTGTGCCACAGCAGCGGCCAAAGCGGCCTCGCCGCGCAAGTCGTTGAAAGCGATCATGCCGTCCGCGCTTATATAAAGCGGCGCTGTGCCCGTATCGTCGGCACCATCCGCGCTGGGCAGGTCCAGATCAAACGGTGCGGGCGGTACGATCTGGGCGGTCATGACGAAAAAGATCAGCAGCAGGAACACCACATTGATCATCGGCACAACCGGTTCACGCCTGTCGCGTCGCGTGCGGGTGGGGAGGAGCGAGCGGTGTCTCATTCCAGAACCACGAGATTGGTCAACCCGGCGGCGCGCAGGCGGGTCATCTCGTCCAGCAGGCGCTGCACCGAGGCGCCGTTGCTCGCGCGCAGGATGATGACGTCTTCGGGCGCGGTCATGAGCGGCGCAAGGTCTTCAGTCAGGGTATCGGAAGCTACGCCATTTAACTGGACACCTTCTGGTAAAACCGTGACAAGCCGGGGTGGACCGGAATAGTCGGTTGAGCCACCGCCCGCGAGGGTCAGAGGGATCGCTTCGGTGGTGCCAAACCGGGCGGCGAGCATGAAGAATACCAAGAGCAGAAACACAACGTCGATCATCGGGGTCAGCCCGATGCGCCGTCGGCGTGTCTCTTGCCCGAGGTCAAGCACGGTCGTCCTTCCGGCGGGTCAGAATGCGGGTGGCGAGGTCATCGAAATCGTGCGCCAAGCGGTCATTCACACTGTCAAACCAGCTGAGCGCCATGGAGGCGGGGATGGCCACGGCCATGCCTGCTGCGGTGGTGAGCAGCGCCTCCCAGATGCCACCTGCAAGAGCGGCAGGATCGGCGCGTGCACCGCTGTCTTGCAGGGCCTGGAACGCCTCGATCATGCCAAGGACCGTACCCAGCAGACCGACCAGCGGGGCGATCGTCGCGATCAGGTCAAGCGCGCGCAGGCCGCTGCCCGCCTGTTTGAGCGCCGCGCGCGCGACGCGGGCTGTTTCATCGCGGGCATCGTCCAGTGGCAGGTCGCGAACGGCGATCATGGCGGCGGTTACAACCCGCGCCCGCAGGCCGGTGCGGTGATGGACACTGGCCAGTGCCGCCTCGTGCTGGCCGGTTTGCCAGGTTACAACCGCGTTTTCGCTTGCGGCGGTGCGCCAGGCCCCGAGGAGCGACAGCCGCCAGAGCTTCCACAGGATCAGGCCGAGTGTGACAACGCTCAGCACGGCAATCACCCAGAGCGCAGGGCCGCCGATGTTCAGGGCTGACGTGATGGTCTCTATCATGCGGGCACGTCCTTTGGTGCGAGGGCAGCGATCAACGCGTCCAGACCGTCGCTGAGTGCAGCGGGGCCGGGTTGCAGGATCAGCGGCGACTTGATCTCGACGATACGGTTGTTGGCCACGGCGGGGATGGCATCCCAACCGGGGCGGGCCGCGATTTTTTCCGGGCGGACTTTCTTGCCGCACCACGAGGCGACGATGATGTCTGGTACCGCTTTGATCACATCCTCTGAGGAGACAATCCGGTTTTGCGCCGCTTGTTCGGTGCGCAGATGGGCAAAACAATCGGTGCCGCCCGCGATCTCGATGAGTTCTGACACCCAGCCGATGCTGGTGATCATTGGGTCGTCCCATTCTTCGAAATAGACTTTCGGACGATGCACGGGTTGTTTCGCGCGCAAGGTGGCGATGCGGTTCTCAAAGCTTTGCGCAAGGGCCTCTGCCCTGGCGGCGCAGTCGGTCAGCCGACCCAAGGTACGGATCATCCGCAGAATGCCCGCCACGTCGCGCTGGTTGAAGGCCATGACTTCAACACCCGCGCGGATCAGGTCTGCTGCGATGTCGGCCTGAAGGTCGGAAAACGTCAGCACCAGATCGGGGTTCAGCGCCAGGATCTTGGGGATGTCAGCAGAGGTAAAGGCCCCGACGCGTGGCTTTTCCTGACGGACGCGTTTGGGGCGCACGGCATAACCCGTGACGCCGACGATGCGGTGTTCCTGTTCCAGAAGATACAGCGTTTCGACCGTTTCCTCTGTCAGGCAGACAATCCGGGTGGGCGCGCTCATGTCAGCACCCCCAGTGGTTCGATCAGCGCGCCAGATGGCGTGCGCACGATGTCGGCGCGCAGGTGGAAGACCTCTGCCAGCATGTCTTGCGTCAGGATGTCGTCGCGCGGCCCGTCAACGACGATCCGGCCCTGGCTGATCACGATCAGGCGTGTGCAATAGCGGGCGGCCAGCGACAGGTCGTGCAAGGAGGTCAGGACAGCGCGGCCTTCGGCGGCGAGGGTTTTGAATACGTCGAGCGTGGCGATCTGAGCTGCCGGGTCGAGACCTGCGATGGGTTCATCCGCAAGCAGGAGCGGTGTGTTTTGAGCCAAGGTGCGGGCGATCAGAACGCGCGCCTGTTCGCCGCCCGAGAGTTGTGTTGCGATGCGAGTGCGGAAATTTTCCAGACCCATACGTGTGAGGGCGGCGTTTACCGCATCTTTATCGTCGGGCGCTAAAGATGCGCCACGAGGAAGATAAGGAAGGCGACCCAATGCGACGACACGTTCGACGGACATAGGCCAGGCGATTTCACGTTTTTGCGGCAGCCAGGCCGCTTGGGCGGCGCGGTCTTTTGGTGGCAACGATGCGAGCGTGCTTTTGCCTTCATACGGGAGGAGACCAAGCGCGCCGCGAAGGAGTGAGGTTTTGCCAGCACCGTTCGGGCCGATCAGACCGACGCACTCACCTGCGGCAATGCTGAGCGAGGCCTTGTCGACCACCGGGCATTCGCCTCGCCGGACGGTCAGGTTTTCGAGTGTCAGGAGGGTCATGCGATTTCCCTCCGGGTTTTGTAAATGAGGTGCAGGAAGAGCGGCGCGCCGATCAAAGCCATGACCACCCCCAGCTTGAGGTCGCGGGCAGGCAGGATCAGGCGCACTGCCAGATCTGCGGCAAGTACCATGGCTGCTCCGCCAAGGGTGGAGGCCCAGAGCAGGGTCGAAGGCTGGCCAGCGGCAAACCGGCGCAGGATGTGGGGCACGACCAGCCCGACAAAGCCGACCGCGCCTGCGACGGCGGTGGCCGCACCCACGGCGGCGGCTGTGCCAAAAAGCAGTTTCAGGCGCAGTGTGCTGAGCGAGATGCCAAGCGCCTCTGCCGCGTCTTCGCCCAGCGTGAGCGCGTCGAGGCCGCGACCGAGCGTGGCAAGGGACATCCATCCCAACGCCATGATGGGAAGCGCGAGCCAGACATGGCTCATCGCGCGATCCGCGACGCTGCCCATCATCCAGAACACAATCTCGGACGCGGCATAGGGATTGGGCGAGAGGTTCAGCGCGAGCGAGGTTAAAGCCCCTGCAAAAGCGGATACGGCGATACCGGCGAGGATAAGTGTCAGGGACGACCCGCGCGGGCCCGCAAGCAGGAGGATGAGCGAGACGGCAAGCGCTGCGAAGACCAGTGCGGTCAAAGGCAGCGCCAAAAGGAAGGTTGCCGCAAACCCGGTTTGCAAAGCGATGACTGCGCCCAGAGCGGCGGAGCCGGACACGCCGATCAACCCCGGTTCGGCCAATGGGTTGCGCAGGAAGCCCTGCATCGCAGCGCCCGACAGGCCCAAGGACGCTCCGACCATCGCCGCCAGCAAGGTGCGTGGCAGGCGGATTTCCTGCATCACGGTGACGATGAGCGGATCGCCAACCCCGAACAGCGCAGCCAATCCCACGCCGGGCGGGATCGCGGCATAGCCGATGAACAGCGATGTCAGGAACATCACGGCCACCAGGCTTATGAGCGCACCAAAGAGCTTCACCCTTTATCCCCCGCGCGATCTGACATGCCTTGAGCAAGACCCAAAGCGGCGACTGCCACCACGCCGGAGAACCGTTACACCCAGCGCACCCCGCGCGGATGTAGGGTGATCGGTCACGGCAGGTCTCCTGACTTGCGGGTCTTCACGTGGCTTGGGCCTTCCCGGTCTCCCAGTGGCATATGCCAAGCACGTTCGCCGCTTACAGTTGCGGGGGCAGTCGCGGGTTTGCACCGCGTTCCCTTTTCACCGGGG
>CAZCOX010000019.1:6129-14360 GCA_964500115.1 uncultured Rhodobacterales bacterium | reverse complement strand
GCTTACAGTTGCGGGGGCAGTCGCGGGTTTGCACCGCGTTCCCTTTTCACCGGGGGTATCCCGGACCGTGACAGATTTGGCGTAGCGGGGTCGGTGGGCTGATGCAAGCGTTGAGGTGAAGTTGGTGCATTTTGCGCAGTGTTTGCTAGGTTTGGTGTATCGGTGGGACGTGAGGAGGTGCGACATGGCGATGGAATATGACGAGGCGGCGGCGCAGCGATTGGAAGCCGTCTACCTTGGGCCTGACATTGTGGCACAACGCGAAGACACGTTGAGGCGGTTGAACCTGCAAAAGGGCGAGCACGTTTTGGACATCGGCAGTGGGCCGGGTTTTCTTGCGACGGACCTTGCCGATCTCACAGGACCAGAGGGCAGGGTGGTCGGGATCGACATTTCGCAGCAGATGGTGGACCGCGCCAGCGCACGCAATCAGCGCGCGTGGCTGACCTATGAATGTGCGGATGCCACGGCTTTGCCGTGTGATGACAGCAGTTTCGACGTCGTCGTTAGCACGCAAGTCGCGGAATATGTTGCTGACATCGACGGTTTTTCATCCGAGGTGTTCCGGGTTCTGAAGCCGGGTGGTCGCGCGCTGATCTTGGCGACGGATTGGGACGCCGTGTGCTGGCACAGCGAAAACCCGGTCCGGATGCAAAGGGTGCTTGATGCGTTTGCGCCGCATTGCGCGGATAGCAAGCTGCCAAGAACGCTTGCCACCCGACTGCGCAAGGCGGGGCTTTTGATCGAGGATGTCAGCTATTTTCCAATCATCAACGTGGACCGGTACGAGGGCTGTTACGAGCAAGGGATCGTGCCGTTTATTGTGGCGTACATCAGCGGTCAGAAAAGTCTTGATGAAGCAGAGCTTCAAGCGTGGGCCGATGAACAAGTCGACCTAAATGCGCGTGGTGCGCATTTCTTTTCCACGGGCCGGTTTAGCTTTCTTGCGGCAAAGCCGGGCTGAGCAGCGTTCGTAAAACCCAATCGCCGGAGTAGAGAAACTGCGCGCCGGTCGCGTGAGGTCATGCATTCCGGCTTTGCGCGGGCCGTGGGAAAGCATGGGATGGGTTTGGGATTTGCTGGTCGATTAGACGAATCAATGCCCTGAATCGTTAGGAATCCGGCTGTTTCCCGTCGTCCTGATTATCAAATTCCTTTATGTTCTTGTTTTGTTTATTGCGCATACGGGAAATTATGGGCAATAATCGTATAACCGCCACTGATCTACATGTTGTGTTCTTTTGTGCGTATTGCTCCATATTTGCCAAAAACTCAACTGACTTGCATCTGGTTCTTGTGTTGCGCAGGTCCTAAAACCAAGATTTGGTAGCATTTTCCCATAAAAAACTGTTGCGACCCATGATTTCCCATGTCATCCATAGTGCACGAGATGAGAGCAGGCACAGCAAACGAGGCACCAAGACCTCACCGCGGTATCTGAAAATAAAAACAAACGCAGGTTTCATACAGGCACCCGCTTTCATCAAACACAGAGATCCGGCGCGCGGGCGAGCAGACATCCCCCCAGGTGGCGCGCGCAGCTGGACTTCCCGGCGACGGGACACGGACGGCGGGTTGATCAGTGGCAGCAGATCAACCCGCCGTTTCCGTTTCCGGGACTGACGACGCGAAAGGACCAGTAGGGCAGTGACCCGCAAGCTGAGGTTCAGAGGTGAAAGCCATCACAAGGTTGATGGCAAAGGTCGGGTGTCCATCCCGGCCTCGTTTCGCCGTGTGCTTGAGGCGGGTGATCCGAACTACACCGATGGTCTGAACCCGGAACTGGTGATCGTCTACGGCGACAAGCGCCGGAAATATCTTGAATGTTATACGGTCGAAGCCATCGAAGAGGTGGATGAAAAGATCGCGGCGCTCCCGCGCGGGTCGGTTGAGCGCAAGATGCTTCAGCGGCTGTTCAATGGTCAGTCGCACCCGACCAGCGTGGATGAAACGGGCCGATTGGTGTTGCCCGCGAAGCTGCGCGAGAAGATTGGCCTGTCGAACGAGGCGTTTTTCATCGGTGCCGGTGACACGTTTCAGATTTGGGAGCCGGACACGTTTGAGGCTGAAGAGCAGGCCGCTACAGATGAATGGCTGGACGAGTTGCCCGACGATGTGGACCCGCTCATCTTCCTAGATGGGCCGTCCGGGGGCTGATCGGGAATGTCTGCTGCCGCCACATCCTCAAACGCTCCACATGTTCCTGTCCTGCTTGCCCCGCTCTTGCGGGCGGTTGCTCCGGTCACGGGCGTTTGGATTGACGGCACATTCGGCGCGGGCGGCTATGCGCGTGGTTTGATCGAAGCCGGAGCCGAGCAGGTGATCGGCATCGACCGCGACCCGCTGGCGCAGCGGATGGCGGCGTCCTGGCTGCCGATGTACGACGGAAAGATTTCGCTGGTTCAGGGCAATTTCGGAATGATGGACCTGTTCGCGGAAGACGTGGACGGGGTTGTGCTGGATTTGGGTGTGTCATCCATGCAGCTTGATCGGGCCGAGCGGGGGTTTTCGTTCATGAAGGACGGGCCCTTGGATATGCGTATGGCGCAGGATGGGCTGACGGCGGCGGATATCGTCAATGATGCCGACGAAGTCGATTTGGCAGATATCCTGTACACTTACGGCGAAGAGCGCGCCTCGCGCCGGATTGCCAAGGCGATTGTTGCGGCGCGCAAGGCGGGGCCGATCACACGGACGCTGGAATTGGCTGGATTGGTCGAGGGATGTCTGCCGCGCGCCAAGCCTGGGCAATCGCATCCGGCGACGCGGAGCTTTCAGGCGCTGCGGATTGCGGTGAACGACGAATACGGCGCGCTGATGGACGGGTTGAGCGCTGCTGAGCGCGCCTTGAAGCCCGGCGGGCTCTTGGCGGTGGTCAGCTTTCATTCGGTCGAGGACCGGATGGTGAAACGTTTCATGCAGACCCGCGCCGGGCAGACGGGCCGCGCCAACCGGTATCAGCCCGAGGTGGAGGCGGAAGCGCCCGCATTTGAGATCGTGAACCGGAAGGCGATTGGGCCGGATGAAGATGAGCTTGCCGCCAATCCCCGTGCGCGGTCGGCCAAGCTGCGCGTGGCGCGGCGCACGGATGCACCTGCCGGTGACATTGATGCGGCCCAGATTGCCTTGCCCCAGTTGAGGGAGACCCCGTAATGCGGTCCTTGCTTTATGTTCTGACGTTTATGGCCGTGATCGGCGCGGCGTTCTGGGCGTACCACGAGAATTACAAGACGCAGGATGCGCTGGGCGAGGCACAGGCGGTGCGGGTTGAGATTGGTGATGCGCGGGCGCGGTTGGCTGTTCTCAAGGCAGAATGGGCGTATCTGAACCGCCCCGACCGGCTACGCGACTTGGCAGAGGTGAATTTCGGGCGGTTGAGGTTGATGCCGCTGCGGCCCGATCAGTTTGGGCGCGTGGATCAGATTGCCTATCCGGCGCCGCCTGAATTGCCGATCACTGACCCGATTGAAATTTCGAGCGCGGGGGCCGGGGAGCAACAGCCATGATTCGCACGCCGCTGCGCCCTTTGGCGCGCATCCTTGAGGCCCGGCAGAAGGGCGAGAACCCCGACGCGATTGAGCGCGAGAACCTGCGCATTCGCCACGAGCAGATGCGCGACAAGGCGCGGTCGCGGGCCGAAGGGCGGCTGTTGGTGATGGCGGTGATGTTCTTTTCGGCCTTTATCGTGATTGGCGCGCGCATGGGAACGCTGGCGGCCAGTGAGGCGGCAGAGCCGAGGGCGCAGGCGACGGGGGCATCGATCATTGCCAGCCGGGCCGACATCGTTGACCGCCAGGGGCGGATCATGGCGACCAATATGGAGACGTTTTCGCTTTACGCGCATCCGCAGCAGATGATTGATCCGGTGCGGACTGCAGGCGAATTGGTCAAGATATTTCCAGAGCTTGACCAGGAACGTTTGCTCAAAGACTTCACGGGCAAGCGTAAGTTCATATGGGTGCGCAAGAAATTGAGCCCGGAGCAAAAGCAGCTCGTGCATGATATTGGCGAACCGGGTTTGCTGTTCGGGCCGCGAGAGATGCGGCTTTACCCGAATGGCGCATTGGCCGCGCATGTTCTTGGCGGCACGAGCTTTGGGCGCGAAGGCGTTAATTCCGCTGAAGTAATTGGGACTGCCGGCGTCGAGAAATATTTTGACGAAGAGCTGCGCAACCCGGCACGGGAAGGCGCGCCATTGGAGTTGTCGCTGGACCTGACCATTCAGGCGGCGGCGGAGCGGGTGCTTCTGGGTGGGATGAAGCTGCTCAACGCCAAGGGGGCGGCCAGCGTTCTGATGGATATCCACACGGGCGAAGTGATCTCTGTCGCCTCTTTGCCGGATTTCGACCCGAACGACCGTCCGCGTCCGCTAACCAAGGGTGATCCGTCCGACAGCCCGCTGTTCAATCGTGCGGTGCAGGGCGTGTATGAGCTTGGCTCTGTCTTCAAGATTTTTGCATCGGCGCAGGCGCTGGAACTTGGGCTGGTCAATCCAAGCACAGTCATCAACACGGCGGGTCCGTTGCGTGTGGGCGGGTTCAAGATCGGTGAGTTTGGGGGCAAGAACTATGGTCCGCTCTCGGTGTCGGACATCATTGTGAAGTCGTCGAACCGGGGCACCGGGCGGCTGGCGTTGCAGATTGGCAGCAAGCGGCAGAAGGCGTTTCTGGAATCGCTCGGGTTTTTCGAACCGACATCTCTGGAAATGGTCGAGGCCAAGGGTGGGCGACCGCTTTTGCCGAAACGCTGGACGGAACTGTCGAGCGTGACGATTTCCTATGGGCACGGCCTCAGCACCAGCCCGCTGCACCTGGCGGCCGGCTATGCGACTATCGCCAATGGCGGATACCGGATCGAACCGACATTGCTCAAGCAGTCCGGACCGCGGTACGGGCCACGTGTGATTTCGGAAAGGAACTCCCGGCAATCGCTTGATATGCTTCGCAAGGTTGTGACTGAAGGTACAGCAAGTTTCGGTGAGGTTCCGGGTTATAATGTGGGTGGCAAGACGGGTACGGCTGACAAACCAAAGCGTAATGGCGGTGGGTACTACAAGGACAAGGTGATCAACACGTTTGCGTCGGTCTTTCCTACGAACAATCCGAAATACGTTTTGATCGTGACGCTGGATGAGCCGGTGGAAACCAGCGGGCGCAAACCGCGCCGTACGGCGGGTTGGACAGCCGTGCCTGTAGCGGCAGAGATGATACGCCGCGTTGCCCCGCTTCTGGGCTTGCGCCCGGATGTGGAAACACGGCATGTGTCTGGCATTATCAACACCTCGAACTGAGGGCAGTCGCCTTGGGCAAAAGGCGCAGGATATGAGGGGCGCGTCATGCGGGCAGACGCCAAGAGCCTGACGGAACTGGGCCTGACCGCACGCGGCGGCGCTGAGGCATTTGTCACGGGGTTGGCCGTGGACAGCCGAGATGTGAAAGACGGGTATCTGTTTGCAGCCCTTCCCGGCACAAACATGCATGGCGGGGAATTCATTCAATACGCATTGCGCATGGGGGCGGCGGCCATCCTGACGGATGTTGACGGCGCGCGGATTGCGGAAGAGGAGCTGGCAGGGTCAACGGCAGCCGTGGTGATTGCCGCTGATCCGCGCCAGACATTGGCCTTTACGGCGGCTCTTTGGTTTGGGGACCAACCGGATACGGTTGTGGCCGTCACCGGCACCAATGGCAAAACCAGTGTTGCCAGTTTCGTGCGGCGTATCTGGCAGTTGCTGGGACATCCTGCGGTCAATCTTGGCACCACCGGTGTGGAAGGCGACTGGGAAGCGCCGCTTGCGCATACGACGCCGGAACCCATTACTTTGCACCGCGCGTTGGCCGGTGCCGCAGAGGCCGGGGTCGAACATGCGGCTATGGAGGCGTCGTCGCACGGGCTGGCGCAGCGGCGGCTGGACGGTGTGAACCTGCGCGCGGCGGGATTCACGAACTTTACGCAGGACCATCTGGATTACCACGAAAGCTTTGAGGCGTATTTCGACGCCAAGGCGGGGCTCTTCGCACGCGTTTTGCCCGAAGACGGGATCGCGGTGATCAATATCGATGATACGCGTGGGATTGATATGTTGGCGATTGCCCGGGCGCGCGGGCAAGAGGTTATGACCGTCGGTCGCGATACCGGGGCCGACATGACACTGCTCGCGCAGCGGTTTGACGCGACCGGGCAGGACGTGCGGATCAAGTTCGGTGGCGAGACGTTTCAGACGCGGCTGAACCTTGTCGGCGGATTTCAGGCGGAAAACGTGATGGTTGCGGCTGGGTTGGTGATTGCCAGCGGTGCGGCGGCAGATCGTGTGTTTGCTGTTCTGCCAGAACTGGAGACCGTGCGCGGGCGCATGCAACTGGCTGCGACACGCGCCAACGGGGCTGCGGTTTACGTGGATTATGCTCATACGCCCGATGCGGTGGCGACTGCCTGCCAGGCGCTGAGACCGCATGTGATGGGGCGGCTCGTGGCAATCGTCGGAGCCGGTGGGGATCGCGATGCGGGCAAGCGCCCTTTGATGGGGGCAGCGGCGGCAGAGCATGCGGATCAAGTGATTGTCACTGACGACAATCCGCGCAGTGAAGACCCGGGCCTTATTCGCGCGGCGGTGCTGGAAGGTGCGCCTGAAGCGACAGAGGTGGCAGATCGGGCCGAGGCAATCCTGCGCGGTGTCGATGCCCTGGGGCCGGGGGATGCGTTGCTGATCTGCGGCAAGGGGCACGAGACGGGGCAGATTGTCGGTGACACGGTGTTCCCGTTTGATGATGCGGAGCAGGCGAGCGTGGCCGTTGCGGCGTTGGACGGGAAACTGGCATGAGTTTGTGGACAAGCGCAGAGGCAGCAAAGGCCACCGGTGGGCGCGTGACGGCGGAGTGGGACGCGTCGGGCCTTTCGATTGACACCCGCACGATCAATCCGGGCGATTTGTTTGTTGCGCTGACGGCGGCGCGGGACGGGCACGACTTCGTTGCGCAGGCTTTGGAAAAAGGCGCTGCGGCGGCGATGGTGAACCGGGTGCCAGAGGGCGTGGCCGAGGATGCGCCGCTGTTGATTGTGGACGATGTGCAGACGGGGCTTGAGGCTTTGGGTCGTGCGGGACGGGCGCGGACGAATGCCAAGGTTGTGGGGGTGACCGGGTCGGTCGGCAAAACCTCCACCAAGGAGATGTTGCGGACGGTTTTGGGCGCGCATGGGCGGGTGCATGCCGCCGAGGCGAGTTACAACAACCATTGGGGTGTGCCGCTGACGCTGGCGCGGATGCCCGCGGAGAGCGACTTTGCGGTGATTGAGATCGGCATGAACCATCCGGGAGAGATTGCGCCGCTGAGCAGAATGGCGGCACCGGACGTGGCTTTGGTCACAATTGTTGCGCCCGCACATCTGGAAGCGTTTGAAAGCATTGACGGAATCGCGGTTGAGAAGGCTTCGATCTTTGACGGGCTGGTGTCGGGCGGAACCGCGATCTGGAACGGCGATTTGCCGACCAGTGGCATTTTGAGAAGTGCGGCTGCGGCTGCGGGGCGGAGCGTGTCGTTTGGCGAAATCGCGACCTGCGATATGGTTGTGACCTCCGTGGCAGAACAAGCGGGTCAGAGCGTTGTGCAGGCGCGGTTCGACGGGGAAGCCCTGCTCTACAAGGTCAGCGCGCCGGGTCGGCATTTCGCCATCAACGGGGCCGCCGTGTTGGCCGCATGTGAGGTTTTGGGGCTGGATCGTGCCCTGTCGCTGGCGGCGATGGGACGGTGGACGCCTGGGGCCGGGCGTGGCGAGCGGGTTGAGATCTGTCTTGATGTCGCGGACCCGAAAGCAAGACTGCTGCTGATTGACGATGCCTACAACGCCAACCCGGCCTCGGTTGCGGCGTCATTGGCGGTCTTGGCAGGTGCGCCGGTCACACATGACATTGGCCGCGTGAGCCGGGGGCGGCGGATTGCCGTTTTGGGCGACATGAAGGAATTGGGGCCGAAGGGGCCGGATTTGCATGCCGGTTTGGCCGATCTGGAGGCTGCGAAAACGCTCGACAAGGTGCATTGCGTCGGGCCGTTGATGCGGCACTTGTGGGAGGCTTTGCCAGACCAAAAGCGCGGGTTCTGGTTCGAGACTTCAGCGGGAATGGCCGAAAAACTTCCCCGTGTTCTTGATGCGGGTGATGTGGTCATGGTGAAGGGATCGTTGTCGATGGGGCTGGCACGCGTGGTTGACGCGGTGCGGCAGATGGGCCACGGCAC